>NZ_CP028042.1 GCF_005491205.1 Nissabacter sp. SGAir0207 | reverse complement strand
AGTTTGATGCTCTACCTATGGTTGATGATGTGTTAACCATTCAAGATGGTGGGGTCGCGCGCCAGTTCTGGGTATTGACAGTTTCTGGTGGAATAGATGCCGATGGCAAAACCCGTCCTAACGCCATGACAGTCAAAAATATAGATGATTGAAATTTAATCAAAAAAATAGAAAGCCGCCATTGAGGCGGTTTTTTATACTAGAAAAAAGCAATACCAGTGAACGTCTATTGTGTCCTTTATGGTGAATTTCTAATTCTGCCTAACTGAGTAAACATCACTTATGTAATTGATTAAATTAGATAAATTTAAATTAATTGCTAACTGGAATTGAACTGGCATGGCAAAGGTTGAGGGATATGAAAGATGAAGGGCAAAAAACTTGAAGAGGTGAAAGCCGAGCTTATGCAGCGTGAAGGCTTTCGCGCCGCCTACGAGGCAGAAGAACGTAAAGAGCGCCTGCAAGCGCTCCTCGCTAAATGGCGCGGCCAAGCTGGGCTGACCAGTGCGCAAGTTGCAGAGCGTATGGGGATCGCTGCCAATACGATTTCCCGCATGGAAAAAAATATTGAAACAGCGAAAATTGATACCCTGGCACGTTATGCCCGCGCATGCGGGGTAAAGGAAGCCACCCTCTATTTTTAAGGGTAGCGATGGGACCACGGTCCCAGGATCTTCTAATGACTGGGACCGCGGTCCCAGTCATTAACGCTAAAAATCCTATTCGCGCCCGCCGGCGTGCAATACCGGTAATGCCACGCCGCTCTATACCGACCTTGACACATAACCGGCCATGCTCCTCACATCAGCATCAGCAATTTACTGCTCAAGAGGTGCCGTCTCATTGAGAATGTGCGTCACCACGCCAAAGCAGATCCCGGCACCATTATCGGCTATCTCCTCATCCGTCAGCGCCAACCGCTGTTCAGGGTGATCCAGCTTTTCCAAATGAACACGCGGAATAGTGCGGTATCTAACGATCTGAAACTCACCATTTAGAGCAGCGGCAATTATGCTGCCATCGCGCGGAGTTAACGCCCGGTCAATCACCAGAACCGCGCCATGTTTAATTGCCTCCAAGCGTGATGAATGCGTTGCCCTAAAAAGATAAACCGTCGGGGAATAGATATTACACAGGCTGTCAATCGAAAGCGGGGCCGCTACAAAATCACGCGCTGGGGATGGGAACGCCATAAATTTCCACTCCAATTTTACTGTTTATTTATACAGTATAACGGGAGGTGGAAAATAAAGGGAATAGCCAGAAAGAGAAACGGCTGCCAGAACCTTAAAAAAACTGGCCGGATAATTTTCCAGCGTGCTTATCGTTGCAGCTCTTTTACAAAGAACAGCACTTGTGGATGATCTCAAAAATATTTTTTGGGACGCCATGAAATTCTTGATAGTGCTATGCATTGGAAATTCAATGAACGACGTCACTATTGAGGCGATGCCCCACAATAACTTCTGGCTAAGCTTACGGGCCTTACCAGCCCCTGCAATGAGAACAGGACTAAGGCATGACTTTGAAAGCCGTAAACAAAAAAACCGCCTGGGGAAGGCGGTTAGTCTGTGCTCTACCCGTGGGGAACGGGTTCGAACAAAGCCATGAGACTGGCTGTTTGTGTAGCTTCATTCTCATTCATCAGCCCTCATCCGTCAATAAAAGTGCCTATTTTTGAGAGTTGTGACTGTCACAGATTGTTTGCAAAATCGTCAATCCTCATCTTCCTATGCCTCTTGAATCGCCGTATAATTGACCAGTGACATGCATCAGTCAGTAGTAGTGGCAGGCTGTTTTAGTCCGAAGATGTGCGCGTAATGATTTCATTAAGTAACTAAAAGTGTTGGAATTTTTGTAAATCGATAAACTACTAAGGTAGGCTTGATTGTTTAAGTTCTATGCAACCCACCATGTTGAAGGATTTTATCTTTCACATTGGTATTAACCCCCATAGCGGGGGGCGCGCTATGTACATAATTCGAGACAAAACGGTGCAATTTGTTGCTGCATTGGGGAATGCGGGGTGGGTTTAGAGACAGTTGCTTCTTTAACCTGCCGCGAGACTGGCTGTTTGTGTTATGCCTTGTCGTTCAGTGAGTTAACACCCACCGGCGTAGCTGACGCGGCTTCCTCAGAGGAGCCGAAAAATGGTTAACTGGCAAAAGATTGGCGCCGTTATCCTGCTAACGCTGGCGCTCAAGACCTGGGGTGGAGATCTGCCAAACATTTTTGTTCACGCAGACCACTTCATCCAAGTGATTGTCGTCCACGGTAGTAGCAAGTGATCCCTCGAACCGGCCCAAAAGGCCGGTTTGTTCCTTTCAGGCTCTAGTTCACTCGCCCTAAACCTGCATCAACATGTCGTCGTGAAGTCCCCAGTAGGGTGATCCAGCTTTTAGAGCTATATCTATATAATCAATAAAAGCTGGATCAGACTCAGACTTCACGGCCTACGCCTGTTTCAGTGCAAAGAACGTCTGCCCATCCTGCGCCTTCAGAGCCAATACAGCGTCCACAAAAGCATAGGAGGTAGGTGTGATAGACCACGCCCACTTACATGCCCCAACGATGCGCTGGCGGCGTTTGCTGGCCTCTAAGCCGACAGCCTCACAGATCTATTTCCAAACGTTCAACCTGTCCATAATTGCTTGCATTTTCGTCAGCCAGTCTCTTCCTAACCCGCTTAAATTGCCGTATTATTCCTCTGTAACATTTATGAGCCAGTGATAGCGACGGGCCGTTTTAGTGTCTATATGTGCAACAAGCAGATGAAGATGATTCTACGCCCGTGTCGGAGCGTAAAACCATCAGATGATTTTTTCCCCCAGTACTGGAGGTTAAAACCGTCAATGCCCATGGATTAGAAAAACTACGTTTCTCTTTCCCATGGATAACGCCCTACTGCAGGGCAAACCGTTGCATATATCTGCCACAAAAACATGGGGCAACGCTGCTGCATAGGGGAATGCGGGGTGGGTTTTGAAGTGGTTGCTTTCTTAAACCCGCCGCGAGACTGGTTGTTTGTGTTATGCCTTGTCGTTCAGTGAGCTTACACCCACCGGCGTAGCTGACGCGGCTTCCTTAGAGGAGCCGAAAAATGGTTAATTATCGAGCAATTACTGCCGTGGTTGTCCTGTTAGCGGTGGCGCTAAAACCTTGGGCTGGAGATCTGCCGAGCATTGCTGTACATGCAGACCACTTCATCCAAGTAATTATCGTCAACGGTAATAGCAAGTAATCCCCCTCAGCCGGCCCTCTGGGCCGGTTTGTGCTTTTAAGCACGTCCTGCACGTCCTAAAACTGCATCAAAACATCATCATGAGGTCTACCCCCTAGGTTTAACGGTGTGATCCAAATTTTTAGACACCATATATATTGTTTGAAAAAGCTAGATCGCCTTCTGGCCAGGTTCTCGTATCCAAACATTTCAAACGTGATCCAGCTTTTAGATCTGTATCTATATAACCAATAAAAGCTGGATCAGGTATTGGTCCTGCTAGCCAGCCTGCAGCTGCTTGAGGGCCTCGTAGTCCCCGGTGGCCAACAGGCCCATGTTCTCCAGCAGGTAAATACCGGCCAGCGTCGCCCGAACGGCTTTTAACGGCATGCTGGCCAGCTGCTCTAGCTCCACGCGCGTCAGCACATCGCGCACCCATGCAAACGGCACAGGCGTATCACGCACCGCGTCCTGCAACGCATCTGCCCCTGTCAGGACTGGGGTTTCAGCTGATCCAGCTTTTAGATCTGTATCTATATAATCAATAAAAGCTGGATCAGACTCAGGCTTCACGGTCTGCGCCTGTTTCAGTGCAAAGAACGTCTGCCCATCCTGCGCCCTCAGCGCCAATACAGCGTCCACAAAAGCATAGGAGGTAGGTGTGATAGACCACACCCACTTACACGCCCCAGCGATGCGCTGGCGGCGTTTGCTGGCCTCTAAGCCTACAGCCTCACAGATCTGCTTGAAAAACGAGGAAGGTTGCTTAGGTTTTGCTTTCGGGGAGACGTGGCCACCAAAGCGCAGCACGTTGTTGAACATGTCCAGCCGCTCCGGCGCAATCAGCTCATCCATTGCAGTTTGCAGCGCTTCTTGGGTGGTTTCACCCTCGCCTGTATCCGGGTTAATCCCACAGGTCTCGAAATACTGGCGTAGAGCCTTACGATGTAATGAGGCATAGGCGCGCTGGCTGGCTTCGGTCAGCGGGGTGGTGGTCACGTTCTCGGCCGTCACGCCTGGCTGGAGTCGGGCAAACTGGGCATTGGCCTGCTCCTGGCTGATGGCCAGCACGTTAACAAACTCCATGCGGTGATCGCGCTTGAACTGGTAGGTGAAGTTAATCAGCGCCTGCTCCCGGTCGATTTTTGCGGCCGTGATGTCATCCATGCGCATCAGCTCTGCCAGTGCCAGCTTTTTCTTGCCGCCGTCCCTGATGAACTTCAACGACTCTTCGGACACCTCTTGCTTCAGCTCATGCTCGATGTCCCAGCGGATCAGCTGGGCGGATTCATCCGCTGACAGAGAGCGCTTTTGCAACAGCTCGTCACGCAGCTGCTGATCCGGCGTTTCCGCTGCCAGGTGGCGCGCCACCGTCAGGTCCCAATGTTGCTCCTTTGCCTCCTTGCGGATCTCTTTACCCGCCGCACTGGCCTCTTCATCGGCGGCCAGGTGCTCGACGTCATAGCCATCGGCAAACAGAATGCAGATCAGGTTATTGGAGAACTCGTTACGGGCCATCGCCTCTTTTGCCAATACCTTGAATTTCATGCGCGCGAACGGCGTGTCAGCCAGCCCCAGGCACAGCGTGTCGCCATCGATGCGCACATCGGTCACTTCATTGTTGGTCACCGCCGTTTCCACCATCGCCTGGGCAATGCCGCGATGAATGTTGTCGGCATTTTCTTCACGATACCCTGGCAGCTGTGCCAGGCCGATCATGAACTCGGTGGCTGTGCGATCCCGGCGCAACATCTGGATGGCGTCAGACGGGACGATCTGCCCGCAGAACATGCCGAAATGGCGGGTGAAATGCTTGGTCTCAATGGAAACGCCAGAGGAAATGGCTGGGCTATAAATCAGCCCGTCGTAAAGCTGCGCCTGGTCATCCGGGGCATCAGTGAAGTCCGTCGCGTCCTGTTCCTGCTTGGTGTCCTGGGAGACGTACAGCCATTTTTTTTCGGGCCATTGCTCACGCAGCTTAATCATCACCTGCTCGGCAAACATGGTCGAGTCCGTGGCCAGCAGAAATTTTTCACCGACCGCCGCGGCTTTCAGCACCTCGGTGTAAACGCGATCTTTATCGGTATAGAGCACCCGGCGTTTTTGTGGCTCGGCGTCTGGCGTGGTGCGATAGGACACATCGACCGGCAATTCGACCACGTGGATCTGCGTCCACCCACGCATCCCCAGTTTCTCCCGGCGTACCAGCGCCAGCTCACACAGGTCGATCAGAATATCGCTGGCATCGGCATCGACCAGCACCGCGTTATCTTCGGTACGCGCGATGGCATCAATCAGCTGGTTAAACACCGCCGTCGGGTTTTCCATCGCCCGGCCAGACAGGATCGCCCGCAGCCCCTGCGTGGCCTCATCCAGCCCAAAAAATTCGTGGTTTTTCATCAGCGGCTGCCAGCAGCCCTTCACAATGGAGTTGATGCAGATGGTCAGCTTGCTGGCATAAGGAGCCTGCTCACGGTAGCCCTCATCCTGATAGTGCAGAATATCCGTGACGATGCGGTTTTTATCCTCATCACGGGTCATCATATCCCACAGCCCACCGATCAGGCTGACGCGGTGCGCCACCGATACCCCACGGTTAGCGGCATGCATCATGGGGCGCAGCAGGTGTTTGGATTTGCCGCTTCCCATGCCGGCCCGGACAATGACAGGCCCTTGGAGTTGGCGAATATAGGCCAGCACTTCCGGCGTAATCGCATGCGACTGCCCGAAATATTTATAGGTGATGTGATCAGGGCGCTCGGCATCATCGGTGATGCGAGAGCTAAAGGAGCGGAATGCCTGTGCCTTGCGGCTTTTCGCATTGAACTGGCGTTTGATGCTGCTTTTCACGTTCGGCAGCCCGTCCCGGCCCGCCTTCATTGCGATCACGCGCTCTGAGATCAGGGTATACAGTTCGCTGGGCGAATAGACGACCGGGCAGGATTTCATGCCGACGTCCACGCAGTGCATCAGCTGCTTCATGAATTTTTTGGTGTCAGAGTGATTGCCCGGATTACGCGGCATGAGCGCCAGCTGTGTCAGCTGGCCGTCCAGCTCGCTAGCGGGCTTGAAGCGGTTTTCTCGGCTGGAAATCTGGCGCGCCACCTCTTTCAGGCCGTGAGCCACATGAAGATCGTTGAAGTCGCTCAAATCAGCAGACACTTCGGCATCAGAAAAAATGGGGTGGGTGCAGACAACGCCGGGATAACGGCGCATGATTTCCAGCCCGGCCAGCAGGCCGGCATTACCCTTACCCTTTTGGGCACTGCCGGCATCGTTATCCAGTGCGCACCAGATCTTTACCGCCTCATGGACGTGAACCAGCTGCGCGACCACTGGCAACATGTTGTTGGCCGACACGGCGACGATGACGGCATCAAACTTCCCGGACAACCAGACCGATGCGCCAGTTGCAAACCCTTCCACCACACAGGCCCGCTTGGCATTTTGAAGGTTGCCGATAACGTGGCAGGCACCTTTATATTCCAGCCCTTCTACCGCGCGGGTTTGAAACTTGCCGTCAGCTGTAATGCGCTGCCAGCTGACAATTTTGTTGTTGTAGCGGCCATCCAGGTGGGCCAGTGGGATGGCCATCATGGGCTGTGAGCGGGTATAGCCCCGGCTCAGGTGCACCATGCGTCGAACGTCGCAGTGGGCAAACACATCGCTGATGGCTTTTTTTACAGCGTAGGGGAACGTGCCATCCTCTTTTGGGGCCGCGTAAAATGCCTGCTCGAACGCCAGGTGTGTGACCAGTCGCTGGTGATTGTCCTGGTTATGGATCCGGCGTTTTAACGCCTCTTTACGTGCGTGCTCCGCTTCGCGGGCTTGATGCTCGGCCTGCAGCCGGGCACGGCGCTGCATCTCTTCGGCAGAATATGAGACCGTGGTCCCATTGAGCGCCAGGTAGGCTTCATACTCTTTCTGGAGGAACGCATACCCGCACCAATTGCCCACGGGCTTGGCCTTGCGGATAAAGTTGATGTAGGGAACGGTTAAGCCGGCGACAACGCGTAATTTAGAATAGAAATCTGCCCGGCCATAGGGGGTGCCTTTTAGCGTGGTCGGTGGCTTGCCGTTGTATTGGCCAAACTTGCGATCCGCGCCCAACTCCAGCGCACCCACACAGTCGCCCCAGTCAATGCCGGCCTCCTGTGCGAGGCTATACAGCTCATTGCCGGCGGCGCGCACCAGCTGGAACGGGTCAGCATAAAACTCCCGTTGGTAAAAATCCTTTATTGTCATCATAGACCTAATCCATCGCGCATAAAACTTGCGCATAGGGGCAGGACTTCGCTACAATGACTCTTGTTAGTAGTGTCTTTTTGTAGCGAAAGCCCACAAAAAATCTTGAGAAAAAACCCGGTCTGCAACCCGGGTTTTTTTTCGCCCGGAACGCGGGAATCAGCTCAAAGATTCGCCATTTTTTTAAAATTTGGTCAGGCATAACGCCGTCACCATCTGCACATGATAACGACGCTAGAGTTACTTTACAAATTTGGTAAGTGTGTTATCCACTGCTTTTGACTGCTGAAGCTTTTGCAACACAAAAAACGGGATGCATATGCAGGATTTCACTTGTTTTTACAATACTGCGCCCGTGAAGCTTAGTTACTGATGCAAAAGTAATTTTTCCGTCTTTTTCCGTAATCATGGTCAATATAGATACAAATGTATCATCGTCGCGAGAAACCGCAAAGCGATCCTGATCATCATCTTTGCGGAAAACTACTAAATGATCCTCGCCTTGCTTTACCTGACTAGCCGCATCCAGAATAAGGTAATCTCCCTGCCTATATGCCGCTGACGCGCAATCATCTTCAATGCACAATGCATATAATTTGCGATCCTCAGCCGCTGGCATATCAATAAATTCGTAGATTTTGCGCTTTTTTAGGCCGTTCCTGATGAATTCCAGCCCTGGCCCCGTTTTAGTGGTGCCAACAATTGGGATACCTGTCTCCACAAAGGTGTCCTTCCCTGTCAAAACCCAACGTGGTGTCTTTCCATAGTAATCAGCAAGGTTAACGCCCATTTCCAAGGATGGCATGGCGTCTGTTTTTTCTAAGTGGCTCAAGGCAGCGTGAGTAACGCCCAGACGTTGAGCCACGCCCCGGAGCGTGAAGGCTCCAGAGTTATCTGGATTAGTGTTTTTTAGCTCTTCGCGGCGAGCTTGCAGCCAAGTTCCTCGTTTCATATCGAAATGATAACTCTGAAAGTCGACATCAGCTATACGCAATCAGCACAAAATGCGGAAATTTTGATCCCAAGGAAAGCGTGCTTTACAAAGATGGTAAGTGTATTTACCATACTGCCTACGAAAACAACGACCTGCTGTTACTTGCTTCAACATTTCAGGGACCCTGGCCGTCGTTGGCCAACAACATCACGAAAGGAGATGCACACGAATGCTAATAGAATATGTTCGGGATCAGCTACGTGTAGCCCTTGGTGATGCGCGCATGGCGCAAAAAAACCAGGTGGCCATTATGGCTGACATGGCCGGCGGGGATCGCTTCATTGACAAGCTGACTCGCAACGTGGGGACGGCAAGCAGTCCAGTACAGATTGATGCCGAGCCTGTGCGTTATCGACTCGGTAAAAAATTTCAACAGAACAAGGTGCTGATTTCTGAAACGGATTTCAAAAGCAGCATATGGCGACTGTCGGTGGGCAAACTCTCCGAACTGCATGGCGCTTGGGCTTCATACTGCTACGGCGGCGATTTGAAGTTTGATAAACAGGTAGTGATTTTGAAAGAAGTCTGGGATCGCTTCCTAGTGCGTGATGCTTTAACGGGGCAGAAAAAGATGGCCGCGAAAACGCTGGCACGCATTCAGTCATTAGCCTGGCTGGCTGTGCAAGTTGCAGAAAGCCAGATCAATGGTAGCCCGAAAGAATACAGTGCCGCCGAATTAAGCCGCATGATGGGGATCACTCCACAAAACTGGCACTTGAACTATGCGCCGCGCTGGGCGCTCCTGATTGCGGTATGTCTTGAACTGGATAATGAGGTTATTGGCTATGCAGCTCGCCAGCAGCAGCAGGAGCACAAACAGCGGCGCCTTGCCCGCATGCTTGTGCAGGCAGGTAATGCACCATCACGCCACCCTTCCCACATGGGGGTACAGCGCCGCGCGCCGGGAGTTTGTTCTGTATTGCCCTGCCTGCAAGATACACACTTACCCATCGAGCAACAAACAAAGTGCTGTAGCCGAATGGTGCGGCATGAATCACCCAGGTGATTTCCATATCGAGCAACTATGGCGGGATAAGTTATTCCGCCAGCAAAATCCCAAGGATTGATAAAACTATACCATTGAATAACGAGACAACATAAAAGACCATGTTAATGATTGAAGAAATTAGTGTCCAGGCTGGGCGCCATGCTCACCATTTATATGATTGTGATTACACAGCTGAGTATCTTCTAAAATTACAAGGTGCGGACTTCATCCCAGTCAGGAGAAGCGCCGACTATCAAAAACTAGAAAAAATCACATCATGTGGAAATTACACTACACCACTCATGCGCAGCATTAATAATTCTCGTATTAAAAACCAAAAGTCCTAGGTCATCTCTTTATCAAAATAGGCAGTGAGAGCTTTACTGGTTCAGATGAAGATTTTAAATTTTTATGGGCTTTAAGTCTCAAAACTGAGATTATTTATTTATTTATTTATTTATTTATTTATTTATTTATTTATTTATTTGAACTGGCTTTGCGCTGCACTTATAAAAAACGACTATTATCGGCTTGCAAATAACAGTCGTTATGATCATGCAATAGCATCAAATAATTCATTGCCCTCATAACCTGATTAGAACATGAGGGCTTAAGGGTTTGAGGGCTTAAGGGTTTGAGGGTTTGAGGGCTTGAGGGCTTGAGGGCTTGAGGGCTTGAGGGCTTGAGGGCTTGAGGGCTTGAGGGCTTGAGTAAGCTGGTTTGTTCCCTGTGACTGAGTGTCTACCTAGAAGCCAATCATACAAGGCGAGGGGCCGCCCGGTACGGCATCCTCATTCTAGCTTCCCTAGTCCGTACATTGCGTTAACATCCGTCACATAAAATCGGTTGAGAGTCATGGGCAGATGTTATATGTCGCTCTAATTTATCCGCTGACTTTTCTTTATGCCTGTACTATTGCATATGCACTTCTTGACGTTGCTATTTCTAATAGGAAATATCGCAAACAATTTTGCAGAAGTGAGCAAATACCTACATGCACAAAGTCACATAAACACTTCTGTGACTTTGTGCATGAGTGCATGAGTCCCTAGAGCCACCTCATATGGAACTGTCGCCTGATATCCTCAAGATTACATATTGGATGTTATGTAATGTTAGTGAGTCACATTTTCGCCAATTTGACCGTGATCCTACGAAACACTGACGTTTGTAAAAATTAATTCATGCATTGTGTAGACGCGATTGTGAAGTTCAGAT
This sequence comes from Nissabacter sp. SGAir0207, assembly GCF_005491205.1. Taxonomy (NCBI): domain Bacteria; kingdom Pseudomonadati; phylum Pseudomonadota; class Gammaproteobacteria; order Enterobacterales; family Yersiniaceae; genus Nissabacter; species Nissabacter sp. SGAir0207. The sequence goes on along the minus strand of NZ_CP028042.1, from coordinate 26,837 downwards.
AATGTATTGGCACGTAAGACTAGTCTGAAATCTTCATTTATTTAATTCTTTAAAAGGCCAAGACCGAAAGGGAAGCGGCCTTGCCCAGCTGGGCAATATAGCAAGACGCATCATGGAACAACGGATTTTAACGATGAATAACGAGACCGCATCCAAACCCTTCGCCCGCCAGCTGGCCCTTGAGTTGGGCGGCTTGCTCACGAAAGTGAGCCACAAACAAGATGAGTTTAAGGCCCTGGAAGGCATCATGATAAATGATGACGTACAAGCCTTTATGGGTGACTTCATGGCGAGAGACCTCCAAGACCTTATCACCAAATGCCTCAATCATGCAGATCGGGGCTGTTGATGGCATTGGGACCGCGGTCCCAATCGTTTAAACTTTGCCCACCACCTCTATTTTCACCTCTACCCCGCACGCTGTTGCATATCGGTGCAACGTTTTCATACTGATGCCAAGCGGGTTTTTTTCCATCCTCAATAGTGAACTAAGTGCAATTCCCAGGCGCCGTGCCAGCTCTGCTTTGCTAAGACCGGCTCTTTCCCGTATGGCTGTCAGTGTTGTCAGCATCGCTAGTTCTCGGCCCGCCTGATCATACGCTTCCCGTGCTGCATTAGTATTCAGTAGACATTCGTTAAGCTCTTGCATGGTTACCGGCTTCATCTCTTCTCCTGTTGAGCGCTGGCGTACCTGTGTCATCACATTCTGATCTTTATTTACTGCATTTGGACCGGCGTACAGCAGCTGCAGCGTGTGGGCGTCGGGGTAACAGTAAATGATGCCCGTTCCCTTGCCCAGTTCATGCCCAAACAAACCGGCTTCAAGATGCCGTGGCCGGTATCCAGTTGCTTCTTCAGATTGCACCAGCCATTCAATTACATGACTAGCTTGACCCCTAATCACATCCGTTAGCGACAATAATTCTGCTGTAACATGCTGATTTATCATTATCTGCATATGGTTCCTTACCTTGACCATCACTATATCTTGGCCACTATTAACAAAAAAACTATAGTTAACAAAAAAGCTAAGTTTAGCCTTTACGCTACATGGCTCGCGACGCTATATTATGACCTCAACGAGCCGCCACTTGTTGAAAATGATGGCAAAAATGACAGGAGAACTACTTATGAACAAGATCACCGATTCTCACGTGCGAGACTGGATTGAACATATTCGTACACAGGTTTCAACGGTGAATATGGGCATCTGGTCGATGGGCCTACAATGCACATTAGACGGCACCGCGGAGGGGATGCTATTTGCTTCCAGCTTGAGACGCATCCAGGGCGCACTGCAGGTGGCCGAGCGGGAATTGGTCGAAACAGCCAGATGTTATCAGCCTGCTGATCACTGAATGGCGGCGCATCACAAGCCGGTTAGTTTTCTGGATCACGCTTCCAGCGTGGAAGATGTGCTCAGGTATATGCAAGAGCTTGCTCAATTCCAGTATACCCGCGGCTATCTAGTTCATGCCGATGCCTTGAGTTATTCGGTTAGGGTTGTTCGCAAAGCAGTCGGCAGACCCTTTAAAAAAGGGCATTGACAAAAAATGTATAAAAAGGGTAGTATTTTCCCAAGCTGGGTTATCTACACCCTGAAAACAAAAAGCCGCCGAAAGGCGGTTTTTTTTCGCCTGTCATTCACCCTGACAGGCGCCTCATTGCCACGGAGTCGGCCCCCTTTCCCCGCCTCCATCCCGCTGTTTCGTAAAAAGCCCCTGACGTTATGACTCACCTCGACCCTATGGGCGCGGTGCATCTGGTGCATGCCGATGCGTTGTGCTTTATCAAAACGCTGCCTGATAACAGCGTGGATCTGATCGCCACTGACCCGCCTTATTTCGGCATCAAAAAGGCCGCCTGGGATAACCAGTGGGAGAGCGAAACCGCTTTTCTTGCCTGGCTGGATGAGATGATTGCCGAGTTCTGGCGCGTCCTCAAGCCGACTGGCAGCCTGTATCTGTTCTGTGGCAATACGTTGGCCGCGGACACTGAGATCCTGGTGCGCACCCGGCTCAACGTGTTGAACCACATTGTGTGGGCCAAGCCATCCGGCTCCTGGGGCAAGCACAAGAAAGACCGGTTCCGGAAGTTCTTCCCGGCCACGGAGCGCATCATCTTTGCCGAGCACTACGGCGGAACCAGTAAGGATCCGGCCAGCACGGGCTACGCCGCCCGTTGTGAGGCTGCCCGCCGGGCCACGTTCCGGCCCCTGATCGACTACTTCATTCAGGCCCGCGATGCCCTGGGCGTGAAAGCCTCGGAAATCAATCAGGCGACGGGCACCCAGATGTGTTCGCACTGGTTCAGCGAATCGCAGTGGCAGCTGCCTAAACGTGAGCAGTACCAGGCGCTGCAGGCCCTGTTTGCCCGCAAGGCGCAGGCGCAGGGCGCGGCCGGTAATCTTACCGCCGACTATGACGCGCTGTCACAGGACTATGAGCAGCTGAAAGCGCAGTATGCCACCAGCCGCGTCGAATATGAGCATGAGCGTCGCACATTCAGCGTGACCAAGCTGGTGCCGTTTACTGACGTCTGGACCTTTGCCCCTGTGCGCCGCTATGCCGGCAAACATCCCTGTGAAAAACCGGCTGACATGATGGAGCACATCATCAGCGTGAGCAGCCGCCCCGGTGACGTGGTGGCAGATTTCTTTATGGGATCGGGCGCAACGGTCAAGGCCGCACTCAAGCTGGGCCGCCGCGCGCTGGGTGTGGAGCTGGAGCAAGCCACTTTTGACAGTACGGCGGCCGCCATCGCCAGTCTCTGACCGGCCTGGGACCACGGTCCCAATTATCTCTGGACGGTAAGCACATGAGGATGTGCGAACGGCTGTTAACCGTGAGGCAGTGGGTTCGAATCCCACACCGTCCGCCACTTTCTAGGTTGAGACCGCGGTCTCAGCCCACCCGTTGCAGTATCAGAAGGAAATCGCATGTTTGGCCTGTTCAAGAAGAAAACGCGAAAAGTTGTCGCGGAAGTGAAAAAGATGGAAAACCGCGACGCCGTAGAGGCGACCGTGTGGGGCGCTTATCTCGTTGCCTACGCAGATGGTCATTGCGATCCGAAAGAGGTCGCCGTGCTGGAGAAGACCATCAGCGCGCTGCCCGCGTTTGCTCCGTTCGCCGGTGAAATTGCCCAGCTGAGCAGCAATATCCGTTCTCGCTATGAATCCGCGCCGCGTAACGCCACGGCCACCGCGCTGCGCGAGCTGAGCGACATTGCCGGCACCAGCGATGCCGTGGACGTGCTGTGCCTGTGTCTGGACATTGCCGATCAGGATGGCATTACACCAGACGTGGAAATGGCGTTGAAGAAAGTAGCGCAGGCGCTGCAGTTGCCGCTGGATCAGTATCTGTGATTGGTCGCCTCTACTGGGTGGCCTTCGCTGGCCTGCTGCTGCTTTCGGTGATTGCCGACTTCACCAACCGCCTGTTTTCTTTTGTGACGGACGGCCTTCTGGTGGCACTGGTTGTCGTGATGCTGACCCGCTTTTACCAGCGGCGGCCCCGCTAATTCTTCACAACCTCAAGGGCGCTTGCGAGCGCCCTTTGTGTTGTGTGACCACACATCTTTCCGGTTGGGACCACGGTCCCAATCCTACCCACCGCACGGAAAACCGTGGGAAGAGAGCCAACATGGATAAATTTACTGCCAGCTGTATTGCCGCGCAGGGTTGTGGCAGTGGCTTCTGGTTATATCGTCTGCTCAATGAGCTGACGCCTGACCAGTGGACCGCTGTCGGCGTACTGGGCACCCTGATGTTCTCGGCGCTGACCTTTGCCGCTTCCATTGCCTTCAAAGTCTGGGATCGCAAACACAACTACGTCCGGCGCGAAAGCGAGGATTAGGTATGCCTGTTCCCGCCAAAATGAAAATGCGCATCGCGGCCGGGCTGGGTGCCGGCGCGTTGGCCATTGCCTCGGCCATGCTGGCCGGCGGCGACGGGCTGGAAGGGTATGAGCCAACCCCTTACCGCGATGTGATCGGCGTCCTGACCGTCTGCTACGGGCATACCGGCCGCGACATCCTGCCGGGCAAGACGTACACCGAGCAGGAATGCCGCCGCCTACTGGATAAGGATCTAGGACACGTTGCCGCCCAGCTTGACCCTTACATCACGCGCCCCATCCCTGACACCACCCGCGCCGCCCTGTACTCGTTTGCCTATAACGTGGGCACCGCCAACGTCAAAACCTCCACGCTGTTGCGCTACCTAAACCGTGGTGACACGCCAGGGGCCTGCCGGCAACTGCGCCGCTGGGTATATGCCGGCGGCAAGAAGTGGCAAGGGCTGATGAACCGCCGCGAGATAGAGCAGGACGTCTGCATGATGGAGATCCAATGACAAACACCCTGATGCGCGGCCTGTGCGGCGCGCTGTTGCTGGCAACCTGTGTGCTGGGCCTGCTGTTCCTTCACTTACAGGGGAAAGCAAAACAGCAGGCGCAGCAGGTGGCGCAGCTGCTTGACGACAGCAAGCAGCAGTCGGCGGCAATGGCCCAGCAGGCATTGCTGTTTCAGGTGTTCAACCGGGTGGCGGCCGCCTCCCAGCAGTACGCCGCCCGCGTGAACCGCACCAGCGAGGAGCACACCATTGAATATCGCACCATCCTTAAAAAAGAGACCGTGCCGGTCTGTGGCCAGCTTGTTCCTGCTGCTGTGTCTGACCGGTTGCTCGACTACGCGCACCGTCTACGTGCCGGCGCAGTGTCCGGTGCTGTCGCCGACGCTGACCGCTCCCGTGCTGACCCCGCTGCCACCAGCGCCCTGACTTACTGTCAGGCGGTGTTGTGGATTGACCCCCTGCTTTCCACCATCGACAAAGCCAATGACCAGCTGGCAGGTATCCGGGAGGAAGACGCCCGGCGTACCGCGTCCAGTGCATCAACCACCAGTCAATCACAGGAACCCTCCCCGTGAAAAAGCTTTCTCTGCTGATCGTCGCGCTGGGGCTGGGCTTTAGCCTGGCTGGCTGCGATGACCCCCAACCACAGGCGCTGGCCGTCCCTCCCACGCCGCAACAGTTGACCCAGAGCGTGGAGGCATACCAGCCGGTTGCCCCGCCGCCTGTTGCCCAAGCGGCCCCAGTGGTTGCCGCGGCCCCCGCCCCGATCATTGTGCAGCAGCCGGCTGTGGTTCATGACCACGGCGGAACCGGCGATCTGCTAACCGGAATGATGCTGGGCCACATGCTGACAAACAGTGGCGGCGGCGGCGGGTATGCCAACCACAGCAACACCACCACCCACGTGGTGAACAATTACCATGCCGCCCCGGCCTCGGCCCCGGCACCCAAAGCCGCACCGGCAGCACAACCCCAGAAGCGCAGCTGGTTCACCAACCGTTCCAGTACGACCACCAGCAAAACCAGCAGCTATCGCACCTCAGCATTTAAAAGCGGTGCCCGCTCATCGTTTTCATCCAGCCGCAGCAGCTTTCGCAGCCGCCGGTAATCAGGAGGTTTCCCCATGTTCAGCCTGTTCCGCCGCCTCCGCCAGCGGCGTGAGGATCGCCGCGAGGAGCAACGCTTAGAAGCCCGCCGCCGCCTCGCGAACTTTGTTATTCAGCTACTGAGAGCGCAGGCAGCGGATGATGCCTACCAGCGTGCAAAATTACGTCGGCTTGCACGACAAGGGGAGGCCAGTGCTACCCCGCGAGCACAAGCCCACCCGGCGCCATCAACGCCAGCAACTCGCTGGGGAACTGACGATGGTCAGCATTACCGCCATGCGGATGACGGGCTGGCCACCAGCCTCGCCAGCCTAAATAGCGGGAGTGACACCCATGCCACCAGCCACAGCAGTGGCGGCACGAGCCACAGCAACCATGACAGCTACAGCAGCCATGACAGTGGCAGCAGCTATGACAGCAGCTGGTGACCGGACATGCCCCATTTTTTGAAGTGGCTTTATGCCCTTTTTACACACAGCAAGGAGACCAATGTGTCTGAGACTACCGCATCCGCTGCCGCCACCGCAGCAACCCCAACCCCTGCAATCACCGCCGTTACTGATGGAAGCCACGCTCATGCAACCGCCGTTGATGTTGCCGCAACCGCCGTTTCCGACGATGCCGCTGATGCTACCACCGCTGATTCTGGCGCTGTCGTTCCTGCTGGGGCTGGCGCATCCGCTGGCACCGTTGCTGTTGCTGATACTGTTGCCGCCTCCGCATCTGCTGCAGTGGTGCTTGCCGGGCCTATTGCCTATGCCGCAGAAGATGCTGCCAATGATGACGTGGTTGACCCTGACCCGGTGGAAGCGCGCCTCAACGCAGTGGTGGCAGAACTCAAGGGGGTGCTGGCTCATGCCGGCCATGAAGTAGAACACATCTGGGATAGCGCGGTTGCGTTTGCCAAAGACCTTGCGTGATGACCTGACCCACCCGCCCGCGCCGGCGGGTTTTTTGTGCCTGAAAGAGAAAAGCATGTTCACCATCAAAACCATTATCGACGGCAACACGCTGTTGACACACGCGGCCGCCGTTCGCATTGGACGTGAAGGCTCTGACGCCTTGCTGGATGCCCTCGACGTTGCAGGCGAGGACGGTGATCTGGATACGTTCCAGCATTTCCCCGAAACCGATGAGGAGCTGGGCGGCAGCGTCGCGATCGCTCGTTTCGGCCAGCGCTACCCGGCCCACGCCGTGATCATCTCGGAAATTTTTGACGAGAGCATTTCTTCCCAGCCGGGCACGCTTTACCAGTTCCTCTATCCGGGTGACCGCGCCTTCATCATGAATGCCAATGGCCAGACCGTGGATCTGATTAAGTGACACCATAAAGCGCCTTGCGGGGCGCTTTTTAGTGCTTCTTGCAGATTGGGACCGTGGTCCCATGTTTAGACGTTCGCCACTGGGACCGCGGTCCCACAGGAGCCAATGATATGGCCGGAATGAAAGAGCTATCGGCCCAACTCCACCGCCTACAGAAGCAGGTGCCGTTTGCTACCGCGCAGGCGCTGACCGGTGTGGCCCGCAAAATTCAGGCTGCTGAAAAGGTCGCGCTCGAGCGCCAGCTGGAGAACCCCACGCCGTTCACGGTGAATTCAGTCGGATCGCAGGGCGCGCGTCGCGATAGCCTGACGGCCCGCGTGTTCGTTCGCGACATTGCCGCCAGCTATCTTGAGCCTTTCGAGTTTGGCGGTATGCATAAGTTGAACAGCCAGGCCCTGCTGAACCCCAAGAACATCAAGCTGAACAAGTACGGCAACCTGACGCGCAACAAAATGGCGCAACTTCAGGCCAAGCCGGATGTGTTCATCGGTGAGATTGACGGCGTTAACGGGGTCTGGCAGCGCAAAAAGGCAAAGGGCACCCGTAAGGGCGCCAAGCGCCGCAAGCGGTCAACGAACGGCACCCGCCGCCCCGCCACCAAGACGCGCCCGCCGAAGTTGCTGATCCGGTTTGGTGATGCCCTGCCGGTTCAGCCGGTGCTGGGGTATATGGATCGGGCCGAGCAGATGGCCGCTGGCCTGATGCAGTCAGAACTAACCCGCGCGCTGTCCTCTGCGTTAGCCAGTGCACGATAGGGGTGAGACCATGCACGTAACACTGCCTCCACTGGAGGAATTCAGCCCTGCCGATCTGCGTGAAGGCACGGCCGCCGCCGCCATTACCCGTAATCGCACCATTCTGGATTGTGCGGCGGCAATAAAGCGCGCCGGCGGCACATACAGCCATGAGATCCGCATTCGGGCGCTTTATCTCGATGATGGCTTGCGGGTCGATAGTGTTAACAGCCCGATGTGGGACCGCGGTCCCAGCCGGTCTATCGCGCCCCTGATTGAGACCGTGGTCTCAACACACAAACACACCGGGCAAGCCTCTTAGCAATGCTCAAATCGCCCGGTCTTTTATACGGGTTCGCCTCTCTCTCCAGTGAAATAAAGTAAGCAAAAATGTTGACTTGGTAAGCATTATTGTTTACTATAGTCACATGTTCAACAAGACAGGAGGTAAGGTGAAACAAAGGGAATTCAAGCAGTGGCTTGAGTCTCAGGGAGTCGAAGTTACAGACGGTACGAACCACTGGAAACTGCGATACAACGGGAAACGAAGCGTAATGCCACGGCATCCCGGCTCTGAGTTAAATGAAAGGCTAAGAAAATCGATTTTGAAACAGCTTGGCCTTAAATGAAAACAACCAGCCCTCCGGGGCTGGTTTCCCGAACAGTTTCACCTTAATGATATGCGATACCCAGTAACCTTAGAGAAAGATAACGGCGTCTACATTGTGTCATTCCCGGATATCCCGGAAGCCCTGACACAGGGCCACACCCGCGACGAGGCGTTAGAAATGGCCCGTGATGCGCTGGTCACCGCTTTCGAGTTTTATTTTGAAGACGACGAAGCGATCCCGGCGCCCGGCGACGTCACCGGGGATTATGTAGAGGTGCCGGCCAGTGTTGCCGCGAAGGTGCTGATGCTGAACACCTTCAAGGCGTCCCGCCTGACCCGCGTCGAGCTGGCCGCCCGCATGGGCATTAAAAAGCAGGAGGTAAGCCGGATCTTTGATTTAAGGCATACCACCAAAATAGACACTATCCAGTCTGCCCTGTCCGCGATGGGCAGGAAGCTTGTGCTTGCCGCCCACTGAACCAAACCGCCTCCGGGCGGTTTTTTTTTGCCTGAGACCACGGTCCCAGCTTGAATATAATCCGTTGGGACCACGGTCCCAATCACTGCAACCGAGCCGCGCCCCCTGACTGTCCGCTTTCACCGTGGCACTTCACGGCGCGGCCTTTTATCTCCACGGACGAACGATGACAGACACACGCCGCCCGGGCACGGTCACTATCCATATGACCGCGACCGATGAGAATGGCAAGCCGCTGGGTGGTATCAGACGCGAAATCAGCATCGAGGGAATGCGCCATGCCGGGTTTCCGTTACTGATTGAGACCGCTGCCGCCGCTGCCTCTGAGCTGGAAGAAGTGATCCATAAGCATTACGGCATCTTGCCGGAAGATGGTTGAGACCGCGGTCTCACATTTTGAGTGGCTCTATTGCTGATGTTGACGGTGGATCTTGTCTTAGCAGCGTCCTGAATTCCTCTTCTACCGCAATCAGTTTTTTAAGGAAATCTTCAGGGGTATAGGTTTGCTTGCTGTGTGCTAAGTAGGCGAATGCAAGTTCACGTGCATCGTGCTTTTGATTCATTGCTGCAGTCCTCTGCTGATGAAGAAAGGTAAGCATAGCTTAAAACTTGAGCGGCTCTCTGAGGCTACTTTTACGTTGAGACCACGGTCTCACCCATGCCGCCCCCGGGCGGTTTTTTCATATTGAGACCACGGTCTCACACAGGAGAGCAGATGCACCTGACCTATGACGCCCGCGCTGAACTCCCGGCCCGTGCTGACATTGACCGCATCATTGACGAGGTGATTGCGAACGTAAAGCACGCGCAGGACGTTTGCCCTGAGCTGGCGGTAACGCCTGGCGTGAAAGCTAACCATATGGCGCGCGAAATCAAACGCCGCCTTAACCAGCTGATCCGCGTCGAAGTGGATTTGATTGTTACCGGCACGACTGACAGTACCCCGCCCGCACCACTGGCGGCAGCGCCCGGTGGGCGCAGTGAGCGCACTCCTGCTGTCGCTGGCAAACCTACGCACAGCTGTGGCCCGCACTCGCACGCCTTGCCGTTGACTGCCGATGGCTGCTCCCCCCAGCCAGCCACCACACTGCATGCCCGCACCCCTCACGATCCTTTCATTGAGATGTGCCACCGGTACGGCGTAGGCATCCCGTAATTTTTTTGGGTCCTTCCCAGAACCCTGAGTAAACGCGGGCATTGCGCACCGAGTGTTTTCACTAGCAAAAAATTTTTCGTTTTTTGGGTAACAGGTAACAGGTAACACGCCAATGAATCAGGCCGAATTTGCAAAACTCCACAACGTCAGCCGGAAGACCGTCACGATGTGGAAGGCGCGCGGCTGGCTGGTTATGGACGGTGAAGAGGTGAATGTAGAAGCGTCTAACGCCAGCATTGAGCTACATCGAAAAGTTGTTACCCCGCCTGAAAAAAAAAAGAAATCATCCGTAATCGAGGTAACGCTCCGGCTGCGGATCGAGGTAACAGCGGATCAGTCGGTGACGGTGACAGCGACGACACAGAGCACATAGCTGACGTCGCGGAACGGCTCGTTAAAGAATACGGTGCCAACCTCACATTCGACGAAGCCCGCACCGTTAAGGCCAACTTTCACGCGAAGCTGGTGCAGCTGGACTATGAGCAAAAGGCCGGCCGGCTTCTCCCCTTTGAAGACATGCTGACCATTATCCGCGAGGAATACGGACGGATGAGAACTCGCCTGATTGCTATCGCCCCTGAGCATGGCCCCCGGCTGCGCCTCCTTGCCCTGACCAGCGATGACACAGCCTTCACTGCCGCTTTGCAGGACATTATTCACGAAGCTATGGAGGAGCTGAGTGCTGACGGAACGAAGCCACCCTCCAGCGGATAAGCCATCTGCCTTACAGAATTTCAAAGCCCTGCTGCTGGCCGTTCGCCGGGCGCTAAAGCCGCCTGAGCCGCTACGGCTTAGCGAGTGGGCAAACAGATACGCGATGCTCTCCAAAGAGACATCCTCACAAACTGGCCGCTTTCGCTCGTTCCGCTATCAGGACGGGATCATGGATGCCTTCACCGATCCCACGGTGGAGACGATCAGCGTGATGAAGTCGGCCCGTGTCGGTTATACGAAAATCCTCGACCACGTTATTGGCTACTACATTGCCCACGACCCGTCGCCAATCCTTGCTATCCAACCCCGTGAGACGGACGCCGAGGATTACAGCAAAACCGAAATCGCCCCCATGCTGCGTGACACGCCGGTGCTTGCCGAGGTGACCGGCGGTGCGAAGGCCAAAGACTCCAACCAGACGATCTTAAAGCGCACCTTTTCCAACGGCGCGAACCTGACGCTGGTCGGGGCCAACAGCCCCGGCGGTTTCCGACGGATCACCTGCCGCATCATTCTGTTCGATGAGGTGGACGGTTATCCCGCCAGCGGTGCCGGTAACGAGGGTGACCAGATAGCACTGGGGAAAAAGCGCTCCGAGTCATTCTGGAATCGCAAAATCGGCATTGGCTCCACCCCAACCGTCAAAGGCGTGAGCCGTATTGAGAAATCGTTCAATGAGAGCGATCAGCGTTACTACTACGTGCCCTGTCCCCATTGTGGTGAATATCAGGTGCTGGAATGGGGTGACCGCACGTCGGCCTACGGCATCAAGTGGGATCGGGATGAGGCCGGCAACAGCCTACCGGAAACCGCCTACTATGCCTGCCGGCACAATGGCTGTGTTATCCAGCATACCAGTCTGCCCCTGATGCTTGATGCGGGCGAGTGGCGCGCCACCCGGCCTTTTAAGGGCCATGCCGGGTTTCACATTTGGACCGCTTACAGCCTGTTTCCTAACGCCGCCTGGAAAAAGCTGGTAGAGGAGTGGCTGGGCGTGAAGGATGACCCCGTGATGCGCCAGACCTTCATTAACACCACGCTGGGCCTGCCATACGAGGATTCCGGCGATAAGGCATTGAGTGAAAAAAGTCTAGTCGAGCGTACTGAGGTTTATGGTGCTGAGGTGCCAGACGGCGTTGCCCTGCTTACCGCCGGCATTGACACACAGGATGGCCGGCTCGAAGTGGAAGTGGTGGGGTGGGGCCGGAACGAGGAGAGTTGGTCTGTCGCCTACGACGTGATTGAAGGCGATCTGGATACACCTGAACCGTGGGAACGTCTGGACGCCTACCTGAAACAGGTCTGGTATCGCGGCGACGGGCGCGGCTTTGCCCTTACTGCGGCCTGTATCGACTCAGGCGGCCACCATACGCAGTCCGTGTACAAGTTCGCAAAAGAGCGCCTTGGTCGCCGCATATGGGCGATCAAGGGTGAATCTGCCCGAAACGGTGCCCGCTCCCCAGTATGGCCCGTGAAAAAGCTGTCTTCACGCAGCAAATCAACATTCAGGCCAGTGATTATCGGCGTGAACTCGGCCAAGGACGTGATCCGCAACCGGCTTCACTTGGACGCGCCGGCAGCCGGCGAAAGTAAAGCCGGCTACATGCATTATCCGCATGACCGGGATCTGCACTATTTCAGCCAATTGCTGGCCGAGCGGTCAGTAGTGAAAACCACAGGCGGATTCAAATATCGCGTGTGGGAGCTGCGCGCCGGGCGCGCGAACGAGGCCCTGGACTGCCGGGTTTATGCCTATGCGGCACTGTGTGGCCTGTTGCACTCCGGGCTGAAACTTAACGTGCTGGCCGACACGATTGAGGCTCACCCTGACCGGCTGCTGACCGCGCCGGCGGTGATTGAGCCTAAACCTGATCTGCGGCTGCCCGGTGCGGCCCTGCCCGTTGAAACGAGCACGCCGCGCCAGCGTCGCTTCAAACGACTCGCCTCATAAAGGTTCACTATGCAAACACCAAACAGCGGCCTTCTGGCCGGGATGAGTCCTGCCCAGTTGAAAAAGATGCTGGCCGATGCGCAGACCGCCTATGGCGAACTGCTGATGGGTAAAAAAGGCGTCTCGTTCAGCTACACCCAAGGCGACGGCACCCGTTCCGTGACGTATCAGCCCACCAGTGTGGCTGATGTCACATCCCTTATCCAACAACTACAAAAGGCGCTGGGCATGAGACACAGCCCGCGCCGCGCCATGAGGTTCCGTTACTGATGCCACCGAACGACGTCCGAATTTTAGGGGCAGACGGGGAGCCACTGCCGCCGTCGCGCCCACAGCCTTATGGGCTGCACGGTTCCGGGCGCGTTCCGTTTGATGCCGCCGACTCCTTCAGCGACCAACTGGCGGACTGGCAACCTCAATTGTGGTCCCCGGACAACGAAATAAACATCTATCGCGACCGGGTAGTTTCCCGCGTTCGCGATATGACGCGCAATGACGGTTGGGCCAGCGGCGCGATCACGCGCATTCTGGATAACGCCGTTGGCGCGATCTACCGGCCTATCTTCAAACCAGATTACCGCTACCTGCAGCTGCTGACCGGCAACACGGCATTCGATGCCAATTGGGCTGATGAGTATGCCCGCTACATGAATGCGCAATGGCGCACCTGGGCGAACGATGAGGGCCGCTGGTGTGACATCGAGCGTAAAAAAACGGTATCGCAGATGCTGCGCCTGGCCCTGCGTCACAAGCTGGTCGACGGTGACAGTCTGGCGGTGATGCATTACGACCTCAGTCGGCTAGGTGCCGGGCGCGCCACGTTTGCGACCGCGGTCCAGATTGTTGATCCCGACCGGCTCAGTAACCCCCAGCAGGTTTATGACATGGCTCATATCCGTGGTGGCGTGGAGATTGATGATTACGGTGCCCCGGTCGCTTACCACATCCGAGAAGCCCACATGGGCGACTGGTGGGATGGCAAGAAGACGATGACCTGGCAGCGTATCCCACGTGAGACCCCTTGGGGCCGGCCGATCGTTATCCATGATTTTGACAGTGAGCGCGCGGCGCAACACCGGGGAAGCAGCATTTTCACCCCGGTGGTGCAGCGCATGAAGATGCTGATCAAATATGACCAGACGGAGCTGGAGAGCGCCATCCTAAACGCCATGTTCGGTGCGTTCCTCCAGTCGCCTTACGATCCTGCGATGGTTGAAGATGCGATGGGCGGCGCGGGACCCACCGGCTCGGAGAGCCTTGGCGTTTATCAAGATGAGCGCTTCCACTTTCACAAGGACAATCGCACCTCACTCAAGGGCGGATCCCGTATCCCGATCCTCTTTCCGGGCGAAACCATCACGACGGTAAATGCCGCCCGGCCCTACAGCAACTTTTCTGTGTTCCAGGATGCCTTTTTGCGAAACATCACGGCGGCAACTGGCTTGTCGACGCAGCAGATCACGCAAGACTGGAGCAGCGTTAACTACAGCAGCGCACGCGCGGCCATGCTGGAAGCGTGGAAAACCCTTACCCGCCGCCGGCATGAGTTTGCCATTGGCACCGCCCAGCCGATTGCCACCTGCTTTGTGGAGGAGGTGCATTCACTGGGCGGCGTCCCGCTGCCGGCCGGCGCCCCTGATTTTCTGGAAGCCCGCACGGCGTACAGTCATGCCAAGTGGATGGGGCCGGGGCGTGGCTGGGTGGATCCTGTGGCCGAGAAGAAAGGCGCCATTCTGGGTCTGGATGCGGGGCTGTCAACCCTGTCTGATGAGGTGGGTGATGGCAGTGGTGAGGACTGGGAAGCAGTGCTCGAACAGCGCGCCATTGAGAAAAAGAAATTTGATGAACTGGGGCTGAACCCGCCGGAATGGACAGGGGAGGTGCCAGCCAGCGAAACCATTGACGACCCAGAGGTTACATGAATCTGCCACACCTGGCGCAGCGCCTGTTTAACACGCCGCTGGCGCTTCACCCTTTGAAAGCGGAGGTGGTTATGGCCGCACTCTCCGAGCGTTTCGGCATCACCCGCATTCATGCCGCGGAGGACAGCTGGGCTGACAGGGACGCCGATGCCTTTACCCGGCAGGGCCGGGATGCCGGCTATGACGTGGTAGGAGGGATCGCCATCATCCCCATTCACGGCACCCTGGTGCAGAAGCTGGGCCGCCTGCGGCCCTACAGTGGCATGACAGGCTATGACGGTATCCGGCAGGCATTCTTAACCGCGCTGACTGACAGCAAGGTGAAGGGGATCATGCTGGATATTGATTCCCCTGGTGGGGAAGTAGCCGGCTGTTTCGACCTAGTTGATGAGATTTACCGGGCACGGGGCACTAAACCCATTTGGTCTGTCCTGACCGAGAGCGCCTATTCCGCCGGCTATGCCCTGGCCAGTGCTGCCGATCGTATTGTTCTGCCGCGCACCGGCGGCGTGGGATCCGTGGGCGTCATTGTGATGCACGTGGACTGGACCCAAAAGATTAAGGATGACGGACTGGCCGTGACCATTATCACCTACGGCGACCGCAAGGCCGAATCCACCCCTTATCGAAAGTTAAGCGAGCAGGCCCGCGCGGCGATCCAGCAGGACGTCAACGACATGGGCCAGCTGTTTGTGTCTACCGTTGCCCGCAACCGCGGGATCTCAGAAAAAATTCTGCGTGAAACCCAAGCCGCCACCTTTAGCGCGGCGAACGGCGTTGAGCTGGGGCTTGCTGATGCCATCGCCGCGCCAGATGCCGCGTTTCGCGCCCTGTTAAAACATATTGGAGAAGACCATGCCCTATAACCCATTCGCCCACCTGCTGGGCCTTTCGCCGCGTGCCGATGAAGGCGACGACGATAAAAAAGCCAAAAAGGCCAAAGGCCGCCGTGCCGAAGAAGAAGATGAGCAGGCCGATGAAGATGATTATGACGAAAGCGCCGAAGACGAAGAGGACGACGCCGACGCCGAGGATGATGACGTTGATGCCGAAGATGATGAAGACCAACCCAAAGGCAAGAAAGCCAAAGGTCGCCGTGCCGATGACGATAAAGACCAGGGGAGTGCCCGCGCTCAGGTAGCCAAAGGCCGCCGCCTGGAGCGCCAGCGCATCGCAGCCATCTTTAACTGCAAGGCCGCCGGGGTACGCCCGGACATGGCCGCCTCCCTGGCGCTTACCACCAGTCTTGATTCTGCCACTGCTATCGCGCAGCTGGAGCAGGCCGCCGCGTTCGGGGTCCCACAAGGCGGCCGCCTATCGCTGGATCAGCGAATGCAGGGCGTCCAGCAACACCGGCTGGGACCCGATGCCAAGCAACCAGACACCCGCGGCCCCCAGGGCGCGGCGGCCGCCATGACCGCACTCTACAACCAACATAAAGGCATCAACTCATGAGCGTGAATTCTTTCGGCCAGAACCCCTGGCAGCCTGCCGTATATCAGGACACCTTTATCCCGGATCAGCTGATTGGCGGCAACACCCCGCCCCTGGTCACGGACACCGTCACGCTGGCCAGCGGACACAGCTATAAGCGCGGCACCATTCTTGGCCGCGTGACCGCGGATAACACCTACGTGCTATGCGTCAGCACTGCAACCGACGGCAGCCAGATCCCATCAGGCGTCCTGGTGAATGACGTGGATACAACCGGCGGCGTGGCACAGGCCGGCGTTTACCAGATGGGCACGTTCAACGTGAATCGCATCATTTACGACGACAGCTGGACCGTTGCCAACCTCAAAGAGGGCCTGCGCCCCCTGGGCATTTTCCTGCGTGACAGCGTTGTCGGCCCCGGCGTTTAAGCGCTAACCCCTCCTCGATAAAAACATCCTGAATTTATGCCCTTAACCGGGCAGGGATTCGCACGTCCAAATTTTGCCCGGCGGCTTGCCGGGCGTAGCGAGACTTTATGACCACACACACTGCAAACCTGTTTGATACCGCGACCCTTGTCGGCATCGTTCCCAACCTGATGACCTCGCAAAACTGGCTCTTGGATAAATTCTTCCCGAATATCGTCACCAGCGAAACCGAATTTGTGTCCATTGATGTTGACGTTGGCCAGCGCCGTATGGCGCCGTTTGTGTCGCCCCTGGTGGCGGGCAAACAGGTCGAAAGCCGTCGCATGCAGACCAACACATTTAAGCCGGCCTACATCAAAGATAAGCGCGTACCAGACCTGCGCAAACCCATTCGCCGCCAGATTGGCGAGCGGATCGGGGGCGAGTACACCGCGGCCCAGCGTGAGCAACTGAACATGATGTTTGAGATGGCCGACCAGGTTGACATCCTGAACCGCCGCCTGGAATGGATGGGGGCCAGTGCCCTGACCACCGGCAAGGTGGTGATTGAGGGTGAAGGCTTTGAGAAAACCGAGGTCGATTTTGGCCGCGCCAGCGATCTGACCGTTGCCCTGTCCGGGAGCGATCTGTGGTCGAACACCACCACCTCCTCCATCAAGTACAACAAGCCCACCGCCCACCTCAATGAATGGGTGAAAACCGTGCTGAAAAAATCCGGGGCCGTGGTGCGCGACATCGTGTTTACCTCTGCCGCCTGGGATGCGTTCGTTCTGGATGCGACCCTGGAAGGCGCGATCATCTTCCCGGCGATGGGCCCTTACGGCAACGTGATTAACCCAGGCACCCAGGTTGAGCGTGGTGCCGTCTACAAGGGGCGCTGGGGCCAGCTGGATCTGTGGCTGTATAACGATTGGTACGTGGATGACAACGGCGTTGAGCAGCCAATGCTGCCGGATGGCACCGTGGTTCTGTCCGGGCCTGACCTGCAGGGCACCCGCGCGTTCGGTGCCATTATGGATCCGGCTTTCAACTATGGCCCTATGGCCTACGCCCCGAAGACCTGGGTACAGGAAGACCCGGCACAGCGATTCCTGTTGATGCAGTCCTCCCCGATTGTGATCCCGAGCCGGGTCAACGCCGCCCTGTGCGCGACGGTAGTGTAACAGATGGCCCGTACAGCAAAAGAGGCAGCCGTGATGGTTGCCGTTGTGGTTCGTGCCAACCGCACTGTCAAGCATGAGGGTGTGTATTACCGTCATCTCCAGCAGGTCATGCTGCCCAGCGCCGATGCCGAGCGCCTCAAGGCGATCGGCTTTGTGGATTACCTGGATGATCTGCGCGCGGCCGCCCAGGCATCATCGGCTGCCGATGTGTCGATTACAGTCAGCGATGGCGTTGCTATCTCGGCAGGCTGACGATGATTGACTGGGATCAGCACCTTCTGGCGCCCCTGCAGGAAACGTTTGGCGAGGCGGTGAATTACCGCCCCGCTGGCGGCGTGGCGTATGACATTACTGGCATTTTTGACCGGGCCTATACACAGGACGTGGAACCGCTGGAACCCGATGATGCGCCGATCAACACCACCCATCCGGTGCTGGGCGTCCAGGATTCGGCATTCCTCACATCCCCGAAGCAGGGCGACCGGCTCTACATTCCGCGCGTGGATCAGTTGTTTGTCGTGAAAGACGTGCAACCCGATAGTCACGGCGGGTCAAAACTCATTCTTAACCGCGTAAAAACGTCATGAATTCAGCCCTCATCCGCCAGCTGACCGTTGCCGCGCTTAAGGCTGGCACCACTGATGCGGGCGATCGCGTCTATACGCCCCGCGACTGGCCGACCCACAGCGCTGACTATCCCGCGCTGATGGTTCAAACGCCGTTTGACCATAAGCATTCGATGGGCCGCAATGCCCCGCAATTCGTCAGCGTGACCACCGTAAGGATCACCGGGCGCGTGGAGGCGTTCGACACGGCAGATGCCGAATGTGGCGCGCTGCTTGCAGAGGAAGCGCTTGAACGGCTGCGCCTGCAGGTAGAGCAGGCCGTGATCAACAGCTACGAGCTGACTCGGCAAACGCAGCAATACAAGGAAGTGCGATCCACGATTGACGTGGATTCTGGCGGTGAAAGCCACATTGGCCAGCTGCTGTATGAAATCGACATGGAATATTACCAGGGGCCAGAGGATTTCTATCCCGTGGCATCCACCCCGCTGGAAAGCCTGACTTTTCGCCACAGCGAGCCTGACGGCACCGCCCAGACTGGCTTTGACGCCGACCTGACTACTTAACGAGATCCCCAATGAAATTAAAACCCGCCGCCGGGCGCGCAGTGCGTGACCCGGTAAAAGGCACGCTTTTGCCCGAAGAAGGCGCCGAAGTGGTTATGGACATGTTCTGGCGCCGCCGGCTACGTGACGGCGATGTGGTGGAAGTCACGCTTGACGCGATTGATACCGGCACCCCGATGAATGACTACATCATCCCGGCCACCGTGACCACGGATAGCGCCACGACCACCACAGAGAACACCACCACCAGCACGGAGGCGACCAGCTAATGACCATCGCATTCTCTACCGTTCCAGGAAACCTGCGCGTCCCGCTGTTTTACACCGAGATGGACAACTCCCAAGCCAACAGCGCCACGGCTTCCCAAGTAACGCTGATCATTGCCCAGCAGCTGGATAGCGCGGTTCTGAGTGAACCCAACGTGCCGTTCCTGGTCTCTTCTCCCTCAACCGTCGGGGGACTGTGTGGGTACGGATCGATGGCACATGCCATGATGCTGGCCTATCAGAAGAACGACAGCGCTGGCAAAATTTACCTGCTGCCCATTGCTGACGGAGCCGCGACCGTGGCGGCCAGCGGGACTATCCAGATCACCTCGGTTGCAACGACCAGCGGCACTCTGTCGCTCTACGTTGCCGGGACGCGTGTCCAGATCGCAGTGACCACCGCGGACACCACCACCTCTATCGCCAGCGCGCTGGCTACCGCGATCAATGCCGAAACCGCCTTGCCCGTCACTGCCTCCGCCGCGGCAGGGGTTATCACGGTCACAGCCAAAAACAAAGGCGCGCATGGCAATAACATTGATATGCGCCTGAACTACCTGGGCACGGCTGGCGGCGAATCCACCCCGGCGGGACTGACGTTGACCATTACCGCGATGGCGAACGGCAGCGGCACCCCGTCACTGGATGAGGGACTGGCCAACCTTGGCGACAAGGCATTTGATTTCATCGTTAACCCCTACACTGACACCACGTCGCTGAATGCCCTGAAATCATTTCTTTCCGACAGCACAGGGCGCTGGAGCTATGCCTCCCAGCTGTATGGCCACTCGCTGGGGGTCATTGCTGCCACCTATGGTGAACTGACCGCGGCGGGCGAGGCGCGAAACAACCAGCATGAATCCATTGTGGGCGTTTACGACTCACCCAGCCCGCCGTGGGTCTGGGCTGCCGCCTGTTATGGCGCGGCAGCGGTCAGCCTGCGTAACGACCCTGGGCGCCCGCTCCAGACGCTGACCGTGGCGGGCGTGCTGGCCCCGCCGTTGTCCTCACGTTTCAGCCTGACTGAGCGGAACAACCTGCTGTATAGCGGCATCTCGACCACCACTGTGCAGGACGATGGCACGGTTGTATTGGAGAACGTGATCACCACGTACCAGACCAACAGTTATGGCGATGCGGACGACTCCTATCTGGAGGTCGAAACCATGTTCCTGCTCATGTATGTGACGCGTTTCCTGCGGTCCGTCATTAACTCGAAATTTGCCCGCATGAAGCTGGCCGCCGACGGCACCCGGTTTGCGGCCGGCTCCGCCATCGTTACCCCCAGCACCATCCGGGCCGAGCTTATCGCTCAGTACAAAACGCTGGAGTACCGCGGCTACGTGCAGGACGCGAAAGGGTTTGCCGCCGGCCTGCTGGTCGAGAAAAACAGCAGCAATCCTAACCGCATCGATGTGCTGTGGACGGGCGTCCTGATCAACCAGCTGCGTGTCTTTGCGCTGCTTAACCAATTCCGCCTCCAGGCGAGTGCATAAGGATAAAAAATGGCAGATACCACCAACCGCCTGGCCGGTACGGCCAAAGTGACCGTGGATGGCCTGACCATCATGGTCGCTGGCAATTTCAAATACAGCCCGTCGACGGTCAAGCGCGAAACGCTGACTGGGATGGACGGTGTGCATGGCTACAAAGAAAAGCCCCAGGCGGGCTTTATCGCATGCCAGGTGCGTGACAGTGGTGGAACCACGGTCGCAGATTTCAATGGTCAGACCAACGTGAGTGTGGTGGCCGAGTTGGCCAACGGCAAAACCATCATCGGCAGTGGCCTGTGGACCGTTGAAGCCCAGGAAGTGGACAGTGAAGATGCGGTCTTTGATGTTCGCTGGGAAGGGGTAGAGGTAACGGAAAGCTGATGAACGATATTTTTGAGCAACACTTCGGCCCGCAAGGGCCATTTCCCCTGCGTGAGCCACTATTTCATGAAGTGGAAGCTTTTTATGCTGAGGTTAAAAAGAGCCATGCGCACCGGGCTATTGGCCAGCTGATTGAAAAAATCACCGGCGCGTCAGAAGAAAAGCTGGGCGGCCTGCCCCTGACCGTGCTGCGCCACGGGCAGATGTATCTACTGGAGTTCATCAATTGCGCTCCCAAGGTAGAAACAGCGTCCCAGCATGTGATTCACCTGGAGAAGATGATCACCAGCATAAATGGCGATGAAGCCTGGGATCGTGTCACGCTGAGTGAGCCAACCTTCAACCAGTTCAACCGCTACTATGACGAAGCGGAAAAGGGCAATGCTAACGCCGCTATGCTGGGACTAATAGCCGAGCTTTCTGGGGTCAACAGGCTAGCTTTGCAAAAAATGCCGTACACCAAATACCGCGAAGCAGAAGAGTACCTCCGGGCTTTTTTGGACTTCTTCCCAGTAAAAACACTTGGGAAGACAAGCTAGCCGAAGTTACCGTTTATTACACCTGGGGGCCGCATGACGCAGAATCCCTGACGTGGAGTAAGCTGACCTTCTGGGAGCGACAAGCCCACCGCATCAACAAATTGAAGGTAGCTGCCGCTCATGGCCAATAGGTTTGATTTCGAGATCCGCGCTGACGATCAGGTTTCTGAGGCGCTAAAAAATATCGATGAGCAGGTACGTAACCTGCAGCCCGGCCTGGAGCAGACCACCGATCGCCTTAAACTGGGCGGCCAGGAAACCCATGACGGCCTGTCTGGGGTAAATCAGGCGTTTGATCAGCTGGGGCGATTTGCCAGACAGAACGTCCAGTTTATTGGCGACATGGTGCCCCCGCTGCGTACCTTCACCGGGCATGCTGGGAAGTTGGGAGGGCTGGCCGGGAAGTTAGGGCTGGCCGGCGGCGCGGCTTACCTGGCTGGCAAGAGTGTCTCCTCCCTGGGTTCTGAGATGAGCGAGGCTTCTGATGATGCTTATGCCTTGCAGACTGCCGCCCAGAATGCCGGCCTGAGTGTGGAAACATTTTCTCGCATGAGTGGTGCCATGCGCCTGCTTGGCACCGACAGCGCGTCGGCTAAGCAGAGCATTGAGGGGCTGTATAAGACCTTCAATGATGGGTTACAGGGGCGTAATAGCGCCGTAGTGGCCGCGATGAACATGATCCATGCGCCGATCGTCAAAGCGGCGGATGGCACCGCAGACGTGGCCAAAACAATGGAGCGGCTGGCTGAGATCTTCCCGACTCTTTCAGCCAACCGGCAAAAAACTCTCGCTGATGGGCTGGGACTGAATGATGCCCAGCTGCAGCTGCTGCGCGAGGGCGCCCGTTATAAGCAGCTACTCGCAAAGTCTGATGCTGTTGGCCTGACCGTTGACCCGAAAGTCACCCAGCAGCTGGTTGATTTTAACCGGGCCACCACGGAGGCAGGTGCAGCCTGGGATGGCTTCAAGCAACGAATTGAGCAGCGAATTCAGGGCAAACTTCTTTCCAATGGCACAGTAACGTCTGGCATTAGGGGATTCACTGACATTCTGGAACACGGACTGAACCCGATTAGCGCCAGTCATGCGCTGGGCTTCAACGTTGGCAGCGAAGCTGACATGATGCGCCGGGCACAGCATGACAAAGCGTTTCAGGCCACGCTAACGCCGTTTCAAAGAAATCGGCTGAAATGGGGCTTTCTGCCGAAGCAGGACGAGGCGAAATACCGGCTTTACTACGGGCTAAGAGATCAGGCGAATCAGCTGTTGGCAGACACGCAAGCTGCCACAACAGCCGCCGCGCCCTTACCGGGTAGCGCAAAGGTGGATCCGACCGCGCTTTCGGTTGTGAACAATAATCCTTGGAACCTACGCTACGCCGGGCAGGCTGGCGCCATGCCGGGGGCAGGTGATAATTTCGCGCGCTTTGCCACGCCACAGGCCGGCGTTGAGAATGCGGACCGCCAGTTGATGCTTTATTACACTGGGGAATCGCGTAACGTCGATCACCCACTGCGCACATTGAACGAAATCATCAATAAAGCCTCACCGCGCACGGATGGCAACAACACCTCTCGCATGGTTCAGGCCGCCAGCCACGAGCTGAATATTGACCCACACGCCCAGCTTAACCTTGATGACGTGGGGATGCGTTCGCGCGTGTTGGCCGCCTTGTTCAACCAAGAAGGGAATAACCCGTTCAACGCCGTGCAGATCGAATCTATTCTGCAGCAGCGGAACGGTGGCGTTCCGACAGGTGTACCCGCGCCAGCGCCGTTGATCCCGCCTGAATCACAGCCCGCTCCGCTGGTTACCCCGCCATTGCTAACCACCGCGGCGGCACCGGCACAGCCGGGGCAGCAGCCCCAGGCACCAGGAAATGGTGACCCGGTAGCACTACAGCGCGCCTTTGAGGCCGCGATGAAAGAAACTGGCATGAAAATCGAGCTAACGCTGGTCAATCCTCAAACCGGCCAGCAGCAGACATTTACCGGCCGCGGCTCAAAAGTCGCAACGGCCATGCAGTTCCCCTGATAACCCTTAAGCACGCACCACCCGGCCCCAGCGCCGGGTTTTTTGTGTCTGGAGTACCCTAATGACCATTGTTCACGACGCCATTTCAGGTTTGCTGGGCACGTCTGGCGATACGTGGGACTGGCAGAGTAACCTGCATGCTGCGTCATTCCGGGGCGTCCCGTTCGCCGTCGAAAAGGGTGACGCCAAGTTTGGCCGCCGCCTGGCGGTGCATGAATACCCTTATCGTGACTCGGTGTGGGTAGAGGACATGGGCCGAAGCACCCGCCGGTTTACGATCACCGGCTTCATCATTCAGAGCAGCCTGGTTTATACCGCCCCAGATGTGATGACCCAGCGCAATTCACTGATTGCCGCCGCCGAGACTGCCGGGGCCGGCACGCTGGTACATCCCACGCTGGGCGAGCTGACGGTAAGCATCCCTGAAGGCGGCCTGACCATCAGCGAGAGCCTCGAGGAGGGGCGCATATTCCGGTTTACCCTGAATGCGGTTGAATCCGGGCTGAAAGTATTCGCGATCACCAGTTCTGCTGATGCGGCGAGCACCGTCAAGACGTCGTGGCTGTCCACCATTACCACCACGGCGGCAAAATTTATCGCGGAGGTGAAAGGCGATCTACGCGCGCTCTCCTCGGCCATCACCACCCTGAAAAGCACCGCGGCCTTTTGGGTCGGCATGGTAACGGACACCGTTTCCCAGGCGACCAACCTGGCTAACGTCCTTAAAAGCACGTTCGGCACCACCCGTTACGGGCGCTACAACACCGGCAGCGTGGGTGGGAATGCGGCGGGCGCCACAACGGCAAACGACGATACCGCAGACACGGGTGATTATGACGGCCTGGTCACTAGCAAGCTGGCGGCCTCCATCCAGAATAAGGCGGCCATTGATAAGGCGCTGGCCGCCATTGGAGAGGTGGGCAGTGTGGAGGGCTTTGCCAAGGCCATCCAAACCGTATTTGATGAGCTGCTTGGGCTTACAGCCGGCGGCATGGATCTGATTGGCCTGCTGGAGGCCCTCTCTGCATTTGAAGACAGCACGGTTTACGCCGATAAGGCCGCAACCCAAATCACCCTGGCCGCGCGGATCTACCTGAACTCATTGAGCGCCAGCGCAATGGCTTATGCCGCCTCGCAGTACACCCCCGCGAACTATGAAGAAGCAATGGATCTGACGCGCCGCGTGGTGGATGTACTGGATTCGGTCGCGCTTCTGGCCGCGGACAATGCTTACGATGATCTTTATTCCCAGCTGCAGATGCTGCGTGAAAATATCGTGACCACGCTGGGCAATAACGGCGCCGATTTGGCACGTGTCCAGACCGTCACCTTTGCCCTGCCTCTGCCGGCCCTGACGATTGCCAACCGGCTTTATCAGGACGCCAGCCGTACCGAAGCCGTCGTAAAGATGGCCGATCCCATTCACCCGGCATTCATGCCGACCAGCTTTAAGGCCCTGACCTCGTGACTGATGAACTGAGCCTGACCATTAACGGCAAGATCTTATCTGGCTGGGATTCGGTACGGGTGACGCGCAGCATTGAATGCCTGCCGTCAGACTTTGACCTGGGGCTAATGGATTATTACCCCGGCAGTGATGAAAAACAGATCGTTAAACCGGGTAGCGCCTGCGTGGTGAAAATTGGCGAGGACACCGTTCTGACCGGCTACATAGACCGCTGGTCACCGATGATTTCTCGTGCCCGGCATGCGGTGCGCGCCGTAGGACGCAGTAAATGCGCGGATCTGGTGGATTGCTCTGCCTACTGGAAAAACAACGTCATCAGCGAAGTCACTCCCCTGCAAATCGCACAAAAGCTGGCACAGCCCTACGGCATCACTGTTTCCAGCGATGTGGCGTTTAAGACCGTTGTTCCACAGTTCACCCTTAACTGGGGCGAGTCATCACAGGAAGTGATTGACCGGATCTCCCGCTGGGCCGCTGTTCTGTATTACGACCTGCCGGATGGCAGTCTCTACCTGACGCGCGTCGGGACGAAGCAGGCCGCTAGCGGCGTGAAGCAGGGGCAGAATATCCAGGCCGCTGCCTATGAAAGCAGTATGGATGAGCGCTTCTCGGTCTATACCGGTGTGTCGATGAGCGTGAACCCCATTAATGAGCTGGGAGGCGATGCCGGCTATGAGTCTGTAGCTGTGGCCTCCGCGACGGATCCCGAGGCCGGCGCGATGCGCTACCGGAACCGCACCGTGATTGTGGAAAGCACCATGCTGGCCAGCGACAAGGCCCAGCAGTGCATTGACTGGGAGATGAACCGCCGCTATGGGCGTGCCAAGCGCCTACGGGTAACGGTGGATAGCTGGCGCGACAGCGCTGGGAAGCTATGGGAGCCAAACACGCTGATCCCGATTTCGCTGCCCGTGTTTGGGCTGGATGACGAACTCTGGCTGCTGGGAGAGGTGACGTTCTGCAAAGATGAGCAGGGCACGGTAGCCGAAATGGTCCTGATGCCGCCCGCCGCATTTAGCGTTGAACCTTACCAGTTCTACGCCGATTACAGAGAATTTACCTGATGGATTTCCCTCGTCTTTACCGGCAGCTAAAAATGCTGTTGGGGATCGGTCGCGTCACGGGAATGAATGACGACGGCGTGATCCAAATCCTGCAATACCGCACCCCGTTGGACGTGCGCGGAGGCACCCCGCGCATGGCCGAATTTGGGTTTTCCTCTGCGCCCCCGATCGGCAGCGATGTTGTGGTTCTGAGCCTCGGCGGTGACCGTTCCAGCCAGGTGATTATTGGCACCAACCACAAAGCATCTCGCCATACTGGCCTGCAAGCTGGGGAATCCGTTGTTTATAACGAGACCGCTCAGTTTATCAAGCTGACTGCCACCGGCATCGAGGTAGAGGCCAACGGCCAGCCGGTTACGGTCTCGAATGCCACCCTAGTCACCATTAATGCGACCGATAGCGTAGTGATGAACACACCGAAATTACAGGTCAATGGCGATGTCATCGCCACGGGCAATATCACAGACAACAGCGGCAGCAACAGCGCCACGGTGAAGCAGCTGCGTGACGCCTACGACAGCCACACGCACATTGTGAAGGGCGTAGAGACGGGTGGCGGCTCTGTTACGTCGCAAGCACCGGGGGCAACGGTCTGATGAGCGACATTAAAACCCTCTGGGATGCTGGTGCCGGCCGCGGCGACTGGCAGCAGGACGCGGGCGGCCTGACAGCCGGCGACGATCTGGAGACAGCCATTTACATCAGTCTGTTTACAGACCGCCAGGCGCGTGAGGACGACAACTTTGACGGTGACGATCGCAAAGGTTGGTGGGGAGATGCTGGCGCTGATTACCCAATCGGCTCGCGCATCTGGCTGTTACGCCGCTCGAAACTTTCCACCACTGTCGCCAACAGCGCCGTCAGCTATGCCAAAGAGGCGCTGCAATGGTTGATTGATGATGGCGTTATCGCCAGCGTTTCGATTACCACGCAAATCGTTTACCCCAGCCGCCTGTACATGGCGATCACCTATCAGAAACCCGACCGCACCTCCTCGACGGTGAGATATTTTTGGGTTTGGGAGAATTAATACATGCCGTTTAGCAGGCCAACCCTGACGGAGTTGCGGGATCGCAACAAGTCTTACCTC
>NZ_CP028041.1 GCF_005491205.1 Nissabacter sp. SGAir0207 | reverse complement strand
GAGAAAATCAGTGAATAGGGGTCGGTGGTGTTCATCAGCTCATACAGGGTGTATTTGTGATTGAGCATTATGTCACCCACCACGCAGTTCTGGACGTAACTGGAAAACAGCGCGGTGATCTGCGGATTGGTGGAGAGGAAATCCGTGCTCTTACCCATCAAATCCGCGCCGAACAGCATCCCGGTTTTGCTGTAGCTCAGTGCATCCGGCTGGTGAAAGACCAACTCATACGCTTCAACCAGGTTATGCCGATAGAGGTGATAAGGCTGAATGGCCCGCTTATACCGACCGGCACATTATCCACCTGATACACCTCGGTGGGCGCGGACAAATCGATAATCTGCACCGGCGCTTGACGTTGATAAGCACGCTGGTGACCAGCACCAGTGCTCCCATCCACTTCATATACAGCATCAGGTCACGCCCTTTGATGTACGCGATAGCGGTCGCCACCACAGAAAGCGTCCCGGCAATCGAGGCAATGGTTTCCCATCCGCTGCTCTGCATAAACGTGGCGACCGCATTGAGCGAGTCGCGATACCATGCGCCGCCGGAAATAGTGTAGATGGTATCCATTAGTAGCCCCCGAAGCGGTAGTTGTCCTGATACTGGGTAAGCAGGTTGCTGGAAACCTGCTGCGCATGTAGTTCATCTGGCGGTCAACCACCATCAGCGCGTCCTGCTGCACCTGCACGCGGGTCTGCATCTGCGCAATATTCTGGCCCGCTTCAGTCAGGCTTGCCTGAAGCACATCCATCGCCGGCTGCGGATAGTTTTTGCCAGCCAGCATCACCCGCGCCTGCTGGATCATCTCCGTCATATACTGCATCAGGATGTCATAGCTAATGTAGTCGCCAGCTGGTAAAGCAGGGTGTTCGCCACCCCAGTGACTGCGGGTCTACCAGATACTTCAGCACCGGCACCTTGGTTGACGAGATAAAGCCTTCTCTTTCTCCGTCAGCGCCTCATCCGTGATGGCTTTGCTCTGGATACTGGTGAGCATGGCGCGCACCTGGCCGTTGAGCGCATTGGCGGCACTGATGGTGACCGTGCTCAGCGTGGGGTTCAGGCAAAGATCACTGGTATCACAGGCATAGATTTTGGCGCTGCCGCCGTTCATCATCGCCGTCAGAATGTCCTGGTTGGTGGTCAGCGGGAGAGCGGGGTAATGCCGCCTTCACTGTTGAAAATCAGCGTCCCGGTCAGGCTCATGGCAAACTCTTTCAGCTCGCGGTTGCCGTCAAACACCCGGTTACTCTCCAGGGAATCCCAGATCAGGTTTTTGTTTTTCAGCACCTGATCTTTCTCTGCCGCACCGGCCTTATCCGTGACGCTGTTATATTCCCCGCCCACCGTGCAGCCCTGGCGTGACGCCGCCCAGTCAGAGAACAGGTTGGATTCGCCGGCGATGTCCTGGCAGACCTTGGTTTGGGCGACTTGGGTACGCGGCCACAGCCCGCCGACAATACCCTGCGCCGCCTGACACGAAGACATATTGCTGCTGTTGATGTCCGAGGCCATCTTTTGCAGGAAATCTTTGGCCTGTTTCATCTCCGGCACCGTGGTCTGCAAGGCCAGATCGAAGAAATAGCCGGCGGCATTGCTCATGATCTGCTTCACGTAACGCTGGAACTGCTCGCCGTTAATAAATGAGAACGACCCCAGGTAGGCATCGATGCCGCCGCACCCGGCGTTCACATCCGGCAGCGCCATCGAGATAAGCTGCACCTGTTTGACCGAACTGCGCGCATACAGCGAGCCGCCGCTGGCGTAGCCGGCGGCCTGCCCCTGCCAGACCTGTGGCGAGGAGGTGTTGCTCTCAAAGCCCAGCTTGCCAAAAAAGGTATTCATGTCGCTGTTCACATCGGCCATCGCCGCCGGCGTGACCAGCAGCGCCCCCAGTACCATGCCTTTCCACGTTTTCATTGCTGGCCTCCTTGCAGGGCAAACAGAAACACCTCATCAAGCCGGCTTAAAAACATCGGCTGCTCAACCGCGCCCTGCAACAGCGGGAAGGTGGCCATCGTGTTCACGTTGACCAGAAATGTCGTCGGGGTCGCGACCGGTAGCCCGGCAAAGAACTCTTTCATGACCTCCGGCGTGGCCATCAGCGGAGACGGGTACGTCGGGTCCCCCTGGCCATCGAGTGAAAAGGCCATCACCTCAAAGCCATGCTGCTCAGCCGTGGCCTTTAACACCGGGTCGAATTTATGGCAGTAGGGGCAGCTGGACTGGATAAACACCACGACTTTCCAGTTAGCCAAGTTTACCCGCTGACCATTGGACAGCGGCAGCCAGCGGGCCGGTCGGGCTGCGGTGGTAGAGACTGAGGCGGGCGCGGCCGGCTGTGCTGAAACAGCGCTTTTTTCCGCGTCCAGCGCGGCGATCTCCTCCCAGGTAGAGGCATGGGCCAGTGAAGACAGCAACAACAGGGCTAACAGGCTTTTTTTCATCATCCGCGCCTCAGAAGTTAGGTTTGAAACCGGTGGCGACGTTTAAAAAACGCCGGGCCAGGTCATCTTGTGAAATAAAGCCATAGGCCAGCGGCTGGATGCGCTCTCCTTTGGGATCAACCAGGAACATGGCCGGGAAAAACGACACGCCCAGCCGCTGCGCCTGCCCGCTGTCATACCGGCTATTGGGCAAAGACGAACTCAGCATGCCGTCAACCGACACCGGGATAAGCGCGATGCCGTTGCTCTCACTGAAGCTTTTCACTACCTGCGCCAACTGGTTATCCATCGGCTCTTTGCCGCGGTAGAAGAAAAACACCCCGTACCGGGAGGCGATCTGTGCAATGGCCGTCTTTTCCTGTGCCCGATCGGCGGCCAGCTGGGTTTTCGCCGTGCCGTTGTAGTGACTGTATTTGAGGTTGTAGTCCAGCTCCGGGTGCGCCAGCATCGACTGTTGGGCCACCATGCTGAATTTGCCGGCCTGCTCCGTCCAGAAATCCTGATAGCGCTTAAAGCGTGCGAAGTTCTCCACGGTCGGCTCCATAATGGCTATCGCCAGCGACTCTTTGGTTTTCTTCTGAAGGTCAGCCATTTGCTCCATCGCAGACATCGCCGGTGCCGGTGAGGGGGCGGTTGCCTCCGGCTCCTCTTCCTCCTGCGGCTCGTTGTACCAGTGCCAGCCCTGCGGGTCGGTGAGCGTCGTGTCTGGGGCATCTTGCGCGTGGGCGGGCAGAGACAACGCCAGCAGCATTAACAGCGTCTTTTTCATTGCGTCCCGGCCTCCACTTTCGCGGCAATCTGCGATTTCACCCGCTCAATCAGCGCATTGTCTTCAGGAATAGCCGAGCCGTTTTCCAGATCAGCGTAGAAATTCGAGAAATCGAGTTTCTCAAAATTGATGGCCTGTAACTGCTCAACCGTGATGCCGTTGCAGTCAGGTGACTCCGGGTCACCGAACCCGATGCCCAGCTGCCACTGCCGGCCCTGCTGCTGGACGATTTGCGCCAGCTTGGATTCAAACACGCAATAGGCGCGCTTTTTCTGAACGCATACGCCCAGCACCTTGGTGCTGCAATATTCACCCACATCTACTGTCAGTAACCGTTCACGGGCCTGCCCCAGAGCCTTTTCTTCGCTGTTGCAGTGGGCAAGCCCGACATCACTGCCCCAGCCCCCGCCTTTGCAGCAGTTGTTAAAACCGGCTGACGCTTTGCGACAGGACTGTCCGTTGCCGGTAAAAGCGCGCACGTTGATACCGTTCAGCTCAGCCACATCCTTGCCGGCGGCGGCCACGGCGGCCAGCTGGGAAATGGCGGTTTTGAAGTCATTGGTATTGCCGGAGGCAACCTGCGCACAGGAGCCGTCCGTGCAGAAAAACTGCCCGCCGCATAGCATGCCGCTGCCGGAGACCTTGGTTTCACACGAGTAGGTGGCGTTCTCATGCAGGCAAAAGCCGTCAAGTGAGTACGCACATTGGCGGGTAGCCAGTGTGCAGGCGGCGTTATTGACATAAGGCGCGCAGCTACCTTCATCCGCAGTCTGGGTACGGTAGGTATCCGTATAGCCCCAGCAGTCGCTGTGTACCGTGTACGTTTTCCCATCGACCACCACGCTGCGATCGCCGCCGGCAACCGTGCATTCCGTGCTGGTCAGCGCGCCCTGTGCTTTATCGAATGGGCAGTTTTCAGACCAGGCCACCGTGGGCACCCAGGCTTTTGTGGCGACGCGTACCATCAGAGTCAGCACAAAGTGGTACTTCATGTTTTTGTTTTGCCAGATAGTGGCGGTGCTGGCGACATCCCCGGCCCGGTTAAGCACGACAATCGGCATGCCCTCGCCTTCGGCAAAGGATTGGCCGATGGGCAGACTCGCGCTGCCGCTCTCATTGTTCATTGCCACGCGCTGGCCCAGGGCCGTGACGGTCATAAACCAGGCCGAATTACCAAATGCCAGGTTTTTCCAGGAATAGCTGATACTGGCGCTCATCACCTGTCCAGCTAGCATCGGGTAGGACACCATGAATTGCCCGTTGGTCACGACAAAACGCAGTGAGGACGAGTCAATAGTGAGCGTGCGCAGTTCGGTCGAATCTTCGTAATGCCCGGTGATGGATGCGGTACGCGTACAGGTCTGGGACACATTGGTATCGCGCTCACAGACATAGTTGGTGAAGACCGATTTGTTCACGGACGCCGCCGTGCAGTTATCAAAGGTGCCGTTGGTAACGCTCTCCGCTGTGCTCTGCGCATCCGTGCCGGCGGCAATAAATGGCGCGTCCATCGAAATCGCCTCGGCCGGATTATTGAGCATCGAGCTGGTCACCGCCTTCCCGCCTCGCTGTTGGTCAGCACCTGGTTACCCTGCGTATCGAGGTTGGTGCTGGGCGTGGTCACGCCGCCGTAGTAGCCGCTCTCGCTGGGTCTGGCGTTATAGTTCGGCAGAGTGTCGGCTGGCTTAAAATTGCTCAGCGCCTGGGTGCCTTTGTTCTGCACGCTACCCGCGTACTGGCTGCCCGCGTCATAGTCACCGTTGGCCCGGCTGCTGCCAGCAAGCATTAGCATGATCATCACCCCGGCCACCGTCCTCATTCTTCACCTGCCGCCGTTAACAGCGCTTTTGCCACATCTGCGCACTCGCCCTCTTCCGCCACCTTTTTCAGCGCCTGCGCCAGACGGATATTCCCTGACACCCGGTCATAGGTGCCGGGGCAAATCACCACCAGGGCTGGCACCGCTTTGATGCCGTAAGTGGTAAACGCCGTGGGATCGACCTGCACCCCACCGCGCTTATCCTCTTTCACCAAATCAAAAATCGCGGTCGCCGTCTGGCGGAAATCGTTGTTAATCAGCCCGCGCAAGGTGGCTGGGACACCAAAACGTGCCGCATCCTCAATCAGCGTCTTCACGCCTTCCGGTGGAATAGAGAACGACACAAAGTAGAGCGCCTTGGGCACCGGCTTCTCCTCGCCACCCGCGGCCTGCATCTGTTGCCGGCGCTGTTTCAGGCTGTTCAACCAGGCACCGTCCTGTCCGCTCAACGGGGTGGCCGGGGCCGGGGAGAAGTTCAGGGCCGGCGCATGTTCCCGCACTGACTCGCCGGCACTGATCTGCTGGTTGATAAAATCCTGTGTTTCAGAGGGAGCCGCCCATGCACTGCTGACTACCAGGCCCGCTGCCATCACACCGAAAATGTGTTTCATGTCTCCCTCCTATAAAAAGACGCAGTTACGTTTACGCCACATTAGATACCCGAAGTTTTTGCGGCTGTTTGGCGGGTTATGACCGGCTTCCCAACGCATCACGGTCTGGCCTACCGGGTGGCACTGGGCCACATCCGGGTACATGTTCACCATCTGATAGCGCCAGCGCTCTTTGGGCATAATCGGTGAGGGGTACTCGTAACACACCGCCGTGTCCTGCCCGATGGAGTTCATGATCAGCCCCTGGCGGTGCAGCTTGAACGCCATACGCTCAGAGAGCAGCACCGAGGATTGCAGCGGGCTGAATTCGTTGGAGGTGTAGCCGGTAAAGGGGTACATGCTGCCGTGGGAGCCGGCGCACCAGAACAGGTAATCCAGCGGCTTGTTGACGGCGCTGGCCAGCGCATCGGCCGCGCACGCCCCCTGTGCTATTACGTTGCCGAACAGCATCGACTCCGGGCTGATAATCAGCGACAGCGAACTGTCATTCCACATCGGATCAAGTTCACTCAGATAGCCGATATCCATGTCCCCGGATTGCAGGCAACCCAGTGAGGTAATGATGTTGAGCCAGTAGGTCACGGGGTATTTGTACCAATGGACGTGATAGAACGCGCCGGCCGTGGGTTTGTCACTCTGGCCGGCCGTGCCGGTGCCGATTTTCCCGACGTTCAGGTTGAAACCACCCAGGTTCACCATGCAGTAAGGTGACCGCGTCACGTCCGTAAGCGCCATCGGCTCCCAGTAACCAATCGCCAGCCCCACACGGTATAAAATGCCTACCGGGCAAATCTGGATGGGGCTGGACGGGTTGGCCGTGTCCGGCACGCTCCCGGATGACACCGCCACACTGCCGATAGACAACGGAAAAATACACGACCAGCAGACATCCGTAATGGGGTTCACAAACCGCCCCTCGCATTCCGGGTCAGCGGCCTGTGCCAGCGAGTTCATGCCAAACATCAGCACCAGGCACAACATCAGGCGTTTCATGGCTGTCCCTCCACGGCAAACTCATCCACCTGAAGGCGCTTCCCGTCCTTGGCGGCGGTCACGCGGGCTGGCACGGCTTTGAGGTTGAATTTCTGCGTCAGCACCCCGTCCTGATCAAAGTAAATGCGCGTGTCCAGCGCCTTTGTCGCCTCACGAATGTCCCCTTTCACCAGGATCACCTTCACTATGTCGGTCGCAGGCTTCTGTGCCCGCATCCAGGCCACCTGGCGCGCATCATCGGCATCGATAAAATAGAGCGTCTGCACAAACGGTACGCTCTCCAGCGGGTTCACCTTCTGGCCGCGGTGCGCAAACACCACGCCGCGGGCATCCTTGATGTCCCGGGAGACGGTAAAGGTCGGGTCAACAAACCAGGTGCGGTCTTTCTGCGCAATCGCCAGCCCGTTCACCGGGGTGGGCCGTAACGTGTGCTCGATGACCCGCTGTTTAAACTCATCCTGTTTTTTGGCCAGCTCCCCGCTCTCCTCCATCGCTTCAAGACGGTCGTGGATAGTGGTCAGTAAATCTGGCTCGGTAATGGGGTACAAATCGCCCCAGGTGCCCAGATCTTTGGCTTGCGCCGTTGCGGTAACCAACAGGATGCCTGATAGGAAAACCCTCCACATTTTCATTGGGCACCCCGCATACGCCGGGCGATGTCGTGCTGGATTTCCGCCGTGATGTCCTGTGCACCGCCGACGACTGCCGGCTGCACCAGGATCAGCGCCTGATGATCGGCCTGGTACGCGGTCAGGCTTTCTGTCATGGCCGTGTTGAAGCGGCTCGCCAGCGCGGCACCCTGGGCATCGCTCAGCGAGGCTTTGGCAGACTGATCCATAAACGCATCCAGCGTGCCTTTCATATTGAACGCGACCACGGTCGGCGAATGTGCCTGCACAAGCCACAGCGAGATCCCGGCATTAAGTGCTGTGAATGCTGTAACTAAGAATCCTACTCTGGCCCATTTCAGATAACGGGCACGTTTTGACCGAGAGGCGGCAGCCGGCTCTGCCTGTGATGCCGGTGCGGTTGCCGTCTCCGGCAGCTGCATATCGGTCTGCGGGGTATGGGTTACATCTGCCATGCTTCCAGCTCCTCCATCTCATCAGGGAAGTTACGCTTTGCCAGCGCATACACTGCATCCTGGATATCGGTGCCCTTTTCGCGCAGCGCCCGGATGTACTCAAAGTCTTTGCCCTGGGAACTGAACATCGCCCGGCTCAGCGGATCAACGAACAGCCGGTGATAGGAGGTGATGTCATTAATGCGCAGCATAAATGAACTGAACCACTGGTCTTTCGCATCGCCGAATTGCCCTATCATGCGCCGCTCTATTTCACCGAACTGGTCAGGATCGCGCTGGTTATAGGCTTTGAATTCGGCTGCATCCTGCTTCAGGATGACTTTAAAGGAGGAGTTACCCCAGGCCGCCTTGGCGGCACTGGATGCATCGTCTGCGGCAAAGTCCTTGATGTTTTGCGAGATGGTG
Source organism: Nissabacter sp. SGAir0207 (assembly GCF_005491205.1). Taxonomy (NCBI): domain Bacteria; kingdom Pseudomonadati; phylum Pseudomonadota; class Gammaproteobacteria; order Enterobacterales; family Yersiniaceae; genus Nissabacter; species Nissabacter sp. SGAir0207. The sequence goes on along the minus strand of NZ_CP028041.1, from coordinate 66,360 downwards.
ATAAACGACCCCAAGTGGCGCCGCACGGTGCGGTAGCCGGTTTCGATGAATGCGCCCACCTTGGCTGTCTTGAAGTTGAGCAGCTTCCAGCCTTCATCAATGACGCAGCACTTTTTCTGCGTGCGCGGGGAGCGGTACATCTTGTCTTCGATATAGATAATCAGCGAGAACATCACCGCGGCCAGCAGCGCGGGCTTGTCCTGCAACCCACCCAGCTCCAGCACCACAAACCGCGCGTCATCACGCAGCGAGGGTTCGTCACTGTTGAAATAATCCCCATAAATGCCGTCGGTGCAGTATGTCCCCAGCAGCTTAATGATTTCATCCATGCGCCCCACAATGCGTTCAGACTGGTCACCGGCTATGTTTCGCCGTGCATCCTTCAGGTAATCCACAACATCATCGATACGTGCTTTGTTCTGCTTGCTTTGCCAGGCGGCCATCACGGCTTCCAGCAGCAGCACTTCATGCACCTCATCGAGCGTGCCGTTGGGGCTGGCCAGCACCGCCAGCTGGTCGCGGATACGCTCACCCGACTCGCTGATAGTGGTGATATTGGCAAACGGGTTGAATTTCAGTGTGCGCCCGTCGAGGTAAGTGCCGCCCACGTTTTCACAAAATGACTTGTAGCCGTCGCCCATATCAAACACCCAGCAGATCCCGCCGGAGTCGAGCACGCTGCGGATAATGGGCTGCACCAGCCCGGTTTTCCCTGCGCCTGAGGTGCCGGTCACTGCCATGTTGTAATTGGTGTTGCCCATGCCCTCGCTGTACAGATCCAGGAACGCCAGCTGATTACGGTAAGAGGGTGCCAGCAGGCCGCTGCGCCCCAGGCGGTTGTCCGCCACAACCGGCAGCAGGTTCACCACCTGCGTGCTTTCTGCCCGGCACGTCGCCCCGCTGGACTTAATGTCATCCCATAGCCCTTCCCCGGCCATAAAGGGGAACATCGCCAGGTAGTTACGCATCTGCATATATTTGGGTGAATACAGGGTCAGGCCGTTTTTACGGAAGGTATTGATAACCTGTTGTTCACAGACCAGCGCCGCCTCATCGCTGTTTTGACAGAACGTGGTGATGTTGAAGTAGTAGCGCACCACGCAGGACTGGTTGCCGTTCAGACGCTCACGCAGCGCCTTCCATTCGGCAGCCTGATTGATCACACTCGGAAACAGCTTGGCGTACGTGCTGTTGGCCTTTTTATCCAGATCCAGATAACGCCCGGTGGCTTCCCGCTGCGTTTTCACCTGGTCTTCCGCTTCCAGCGTAAAAGTCATCACAAAGGGGCTGGCAATGGTCAAATCCGGGTTAAGCAGGTTGCTGATGTTGTCGCCGCCCTGCCAGAGCATAAAGATGTCCGGGTTGCTCTCCACCATAAAGTTCATCACGCGGGCGGTAGTCGCCGGTTTGCCCGGTGGCGACAGCCCCAGCAACAGGTTGTCCGGTGTCACCATCAGATCCAGGGTGCGATCGACGCACTGGCGGTTAAGTTCATCGTAGTCATTCACTTTGACGACCGGCGGGGTGAGCGTGTCCGGGTTGTGATTGGTTATCTCAGACAACACACTGACAAACGCTTCCCGTTCAACCACCTGGGTGCTTATCTTGGCGGACTCCAGCGTGGCGCGGAGCACCTTCATCAGGTGCATCACTTCCGTCTTCTGCGTATCATCACGGCGTTTTTGCTTGGTGCAAAAAGAGATAAACAGCCGGTAGTGGCGCAGCGTCAACGGCAGACCGGTAGGGCTATTGAACTGGTTTTGGGCCGCCCGCAGATAATAGGCGCGAGTGATATGGTTAAAACGCTCGGCGTGTTTCCCCGCCCAGCGAAAGTCTTTTAGCCCGTCCTCAATCTGCTGGCCTACCGCTTTGCTCGACATCAGGTGAAACGTAATCGGCGTCCCACGCGGCAGTTTGGTACGCACCAGATCATCAAGCACTTTGACAATATGCTCATTCGCGCCAATCAGCGGCTGGGCTTCCAGCATAAACCCCACGGTGGTTTTATTGATAAACAGCCCGGTGGTGCTGTCGTAAAAGCGGTACGGCAACATGCTGCTGAGCTTGGGGTAGTTCATCTGCCCCAGTGTGCGGTTAGCCTGAACGGCCCGTCCGGGGTCTGGAAACCGGCAATCAGTCGGTTGATCGCGCCTACAATACGCTCCATAACGCTCCCTTACTCGATAACGGCCGGCATATGCCAGGCGGGTGCCGTCAGGACAAACGAGACCCGGCCGGGCTGGTGAAACACATCCTGGGTATCGACATACGGCGCTATCCAGACATTGGCGGTGCGCTCGGCGGTGCGCACCGGACGTACTTCGCCCGCATCATGGCAGCGGCGCGGGGCGCAGCTGGGGGCCGGCAGGGCGGTGCGCTGAAGTGGGGCCGAACTCACGCGGGTCAGCGGCCGCGGGGCCGGCGTCGATACCGGTGCCGGATGTACTACAGGCGCTGCGGGCGAGACCGGCCGGGTATAGGCGACCGGACGGCTTACCGGGCGCACCGCCACCGGCGGGTTAACCAGGGTAGGCAGCGCGGTCGCAGCCGGCTTTCCCGCTGCGCCCTCGGTGGCCAGACGCGCTTTCTCATTGGCCTGCTCCATCGTCATGCAGCGATCAGACGTGGTGGCGTTACACTCGAACTCACTGTCAACGCCGGCACACCCGGTAAGCACAGCCGTGACACCGGCCAGTACGGCAAACGCAATCAGTTTCATCATGACTCCTCAGTTCTGCGCCATCGGCGGCATCGTGGGCACCACATCGCCCAGGTTAAGCTGGTCTACCTGCTTGACTGCTTCGCGCTTAATTTCAGCAGCCGACATGCTGGCTTCCTGCGCCGCGCTTTTGGTTTTTCGCTTTGCGGCACTCTGTTCAGCCAACGTCATCAGCTGAAAGCCGTCCTGAAACACCACGGTCACCTCGTTGCCAGCCCCAATCGGGATAATGGGGTGATACTGCTCTGCACGCTTGATGTAGTACTCGCTCAGCGTCTTTGCCGCCTGGCTGGCTCCGCCGCCCAGACCGGAGCGGGCCACATCTCCCCCGCTGACATCGGCAGTAGCGCCAATGCCTACAGCAGTTGAGCCAACGCTCTGCATTCCCTGTCCGATACCGTCCAGCACGCCAGCACCAAATGCCCAGCCCAGGATTTTTCCGTTGCGCATTACCACCTGGCCCTTGATGCCGTTTTTGCCCATAAAGCTCACGTGCCCGGCAATTTTCTGGTCAATCACGTCATCGCCAATGTTGCAGCTGATGCTGCGGGTGCGCACCTCGGCGCGTTCGCTGGAGACATCCCCGTAGGCTTCCGCATTCACAAAGCAGCCGGTAAGGTCATACACCTTGTCGTTGGGCATCTGCACACGGCCGGTCAGACGAAATTGCATCGGCGCGGTATTTTGTGGGCCGGTCACAGCCGCGTTGGCATCCGCCCCCTCGATCACCATCGCCTTGGCAAAGCTGCCGGACGGGATATAAGGGAACGCATTTTTAACCGGGGCTTCATAACTGAAGGTCGTCGTATCCATCCCGCTCTGCGCCTGCATCGCCGGCATCGTGTTGTAGCTCACCTGGGTGGCCGCAGGCGTGCCCGCGCCCGGATAGAACTGGGTCGGCGGCGGCACGTTCACGGTATTCGGGCGCGGCTCCCCCGTGGGGGCAGCCCCGGCCGGCGGTGCCACCGGCGTATTTGCCTGCGCATTCTGTTTCTCCCGCAGCTGCGCATTTTCACGCTCCAGATCGCCCAGGCGCTTCTGGTCATCCATGCGGCTCTTGTTGAGCATCTGGAGTTCTTTTTTCAGCTCCTCAAAATCCTTTTTCATCTCGTTCTGGGACATCTGGCCCTGGATAATGGCGTTTTGCTGCGCCTTGTTATCAAACGACCGGTCTATCACGCCGGTTAAATCCGGGGCCGGCTCCGCGGTTTTTTTCTCTGCGTCTGCCGCCCGCTTGTCGCGGTTAGCCACATACCACGCCCCGCTGGCTACCGCAGAAATGCCCAGCACACAGGCGATGAACAGGGCAATCTGTTTGCGTTTGACCTGGGTATTAATGTTCATCGCCGGCCTCCTGATCGAGGGTCACATACACCGCCGCCGTGGCCCCGCCGGGAAGCTCAGTGCCCAGCGTGTCAAACATCACCGCCCGCACCCCCGGCTGCCAGAAATCCTGCTCACGCAGCACCGCCGGCAAGGTGCCCAGATTGGTGATCCGAGCACGAACTACGCGCAGTGCATCCCCTGACCAGGCCGTCTCTGCCGTGACTTGCAGCCCCAGCGGGGCTTTCAGCGTGTCGCGGTCTGCCGGCACACCGGCATACCCCGCCGGCATCCGTCCCTGTCGGAGTGCTTTGTTCAGGGCAATCAGCGTGGTCTCATACGGCTGCGCCGTCTCCCACTTGCGCGCCTCTTCACGGTGGACTGCCGTCTGCCCGCTCAGGCGATAACTCCGCCCTGCCCCTTTCGCCGGCCGCGCATTGATGGAAAAGACCTGGCCATGTTCGGTTTCGAGGTAAAACGTAAAGGGCTTCTCCTGAAGAGTGGACAGCAGCGCGGCCCCTTCTTTGGTGTTGCGTTTGTCGGTCAGTGTCCCCACGGCGCTGTTAACAGCCACAATCCGGTCACCCGGCACCACAATCAGGTTAGGGTTGGTATTGCTGACCGGCAGGTCGAACTGACCGTTGGGGGGAAAGGAGAGCGACACCGGCGCGGTGACCGCCCAGCTCACGCAGGGCACGCAGGCCAGCAGCGCGGCAAGCCATTTATTGCGCGGCATCATCGACCTCCTTGAACTGTTCAATGCGGGTCATTCCGTCCTGGTAATCGAGTTTCAGGACGTAATGTTTGAGTTCACTAAAGGGCTTTCCGCTGCCGATCCAGGTCTTCAACATGCCGCGGATATCGACCATGTTGGCCTGCGGATAGACCTTGATGCTGGTCTGGTAAAACGCGGAGTTCACCTCATTGGATTTGATGCGTGCGGCCTCCTCGGCCAGCATCACCTTGATAGCCGGCTGTGCGCCGGGTTTAAAAAACGAGAGCAGGAACAGATGCTGAGCATCCACTGTCTCAGGGGAAACATTCAGGCGCAGGGCGATAAAAGACCCCGCCATCATTTCCAGATAGGCCACGCCGGCCCGATTTTGCGTTACCGCAAACGGGGCGTTGTAGCCCATCGGGGTCACGATCGTGCGCTGTTCATGCGCCAGCGTCCGGTTCTGGATAACCAGAAACAGTGTCGCGGCCAGGCTCAGCACCAGGATCACAAACATCGCCGCAAAGCCAATCGCGAGAACCTTGTTTGACGAGTTGTAAGCGGAATATTCCATACCAGCGCCTTATTTGATCCACTGCCGAAAACTGGAGTCAGGGATAGTTTTGAATACGGTTCTGAAAAGAAGGGTGGGGAAATACCAGTAGAGGAAGTTGTACATCCACATACTGCTTTTTCCCCGTTTAGCCGTGCGTATCAGAAGCCATACCATCACTGCCGCCCCCAGCCCCCACAGCTGTTTGTGTGTCAACAGTCCCCCGATGATCAGGGGGAGTGTTGGCACTGCTTCATCCAGCGGGAGACCCAGAAAGCGACTCTGCTCTGACAGCGTTTTCGGGAAACGGAATTGAGCTAAATCGTCACCCGAACTCACCGCGCCTCCTATTAGCCCACGAGGCCGAAAGCAACGTTCAGGAATACCATCACGATGGCTACACCGCCCAGGGCGAAGATATTCCGGGTTTTGATATAGGTGACGATACCAACGAAGATCTCACCGAAAATAATCCAGCCAGCCAGGGAAGAATCCCCGCCGAAAGTATCACTGACGGTCTGCTGGCCACCTGCGGCCAAATCCTCTGCCCGCACTACGCCGGTAAACATCAGCATCGCCAAAGCCGGCACCAGTGATAATTTTGCCAGGCGAACTGCGTTGTGTTTATTCATAAAGGCCAGACCTTTTTCAGAGAGGCGTTTCACAGCATTGGACATACGAGTACCCTTACCATTAATGGCTAATTTCATGGTTTATTTCCTATAAGAGGTAAAAAATAATGTCTGCCAGCCGGTGCAAATAACCCACCGGTATAGCGCCGTGAATACATTCAGAGGCAAATCCAGGCGCTATAACTGTTGTTATCAGGGGCTTCATTATTTGTCTTTAGGGCAATACTCACTAATGTGTCGTTTATCCTCCATCCGCTGCTGTAATACATCAGGGGTCAGATAATGCTCAAAGCGTTTTAGATGATCGGCTAATCTAATTTGAGCCTCAATCTTTTTTGAGCGGCCGGACACTTTGGCCGCCTCAATTAAAAATCCATTACTTTCTGCGCTGAGCACCACTGTTACCAGAGTTTCACCATGCTCGGGTTGAGATGACGAGTCTTTCACTCACGAAGCCTCCTTGGTTGGCGTGGAATTCATTATTAAGTAAAATTTTTAGAGAGTCGCCCCCCAAATCTGGGGCATTTTTCGAGAAAATAGTAATAACGGAAAAACCCCTAATAACCATTGGTTATATACGGCGTTCTTTCCGGTACTTCTTTTAACCACTCCAGGGCTATTACCTTTGCTTGGAATTCTTCAAAAGTATTCACGCCTATTTTTGAATAAAGTAGCACCGTCGTTTTACGTACATGATCGGCTGATATTCCTAAACTTATAGATATATCCAGCTTTGACCACCCCATTACAAGAGGCCAGGCTATCTCCCATTGCTTCCTCGAAAAAACAGAATAGGGTGTGACAAGCGCCCTGTCATGCTCGTTTAGTTTTATATTTTTAATCTTGACGGAATTAAATGGGAATATATTACACTCGCACAATTGCCAACATGTGCCTATGTAGATGCCAGATGGATTTTTGATAGGAACAAAAATTGCAGAGGACAAAACTCTTCTTGAGTCTTTTGGCGATAACATGGGTACGATGCATGTTTTTTTAGAAGAAAAAAGAATAGCATCATTTTCCAAGCTAAATAGCTTGGCTTTAAGTCCATCTAAATTAGTTGTCATCTCCTCTAACTTTCTACCGATAAGAAAAGAAGCGTTTTTTGCGCCCAGGCAGTGCGCAAAGATAGGATTCATGTAGACAAACCTGCCTACTGAGTCACGAATACACCAGGCATCCGGAGAACTATCAAAGAAAGAGTACACAAAACTATCAGACAGTAAAGAATGTACTTGAGATCTACCAGAGGAGATCGTAGCATCACGGGCAGCCATAACAGCCTCCTAGTCAGGTTGATGTGGTTAGCCAGCTAAGTCGGGCGCAATCCGACTTATGCTGGCGATTAATAATTTCAGTTCATATAGATTTCTTGCCCTTCTAAATTTCACTTCAGATAATTCATCACAGTTCTATAAACTTACAATTACTTTATAGAAATCCGACAAAGACTCAAGGTAAAAATATTTAGTAACCGGTTTACAAATTTATATAACTTTAATTTTAAGATTTCCCTTAGCAGGATATCGTAAAGAGTAGTAGCCAAATAATAAACCTTGTAAACTTAAACTAGGCCAATTCTAAATATATATTAGATATACAAATGTATATGCTATTCATTGCTATCCTCTTCGTCATCAAGTGCCGGAAACATTTTACTGTTGATCTCATCAGCCTCATCGTTGATTTTTTCAATTACCCGAGCCAAAGAAAAACTTTCGTTATTTGTAAGCTCTGGAAGCAAAGACAAGACCCCCAATAGCTTTTGACTTGTTATCCTTGCACGAACAGCGTTATCGAGGAGAAGCTTATTGAACTCAGTTTGATTAAAGGGATCGGTTCTATTTTCCCTTTGAAGACGATAGACCCTCAACCCAAGCTCTACCAACATAGATACTGTATTAGAGAAGCTTGCATCTTGGTTAGAAGCACCTTCAGCACGGCGGCTTTCAACAATTGAATTAACTTCTTCGATAACATCATTGTTTAGAAAAGCTTGTACTCTTGGCATTGTTTCCTCTTATTTATAGGGTAGACATTGTATTATTTAGAATAGGTATAGCACGAGTACACTCTAGAGTACACTCTAAACAAAAAATAATCAAAAAATAGAGTACACTCTAGAGTATACTCTACATATGTAATTGATTTAAAATTGTAAGTATAAGAAGAGTATAGCTATACTCGTAAAAGAGTATATGTAGAGTACATAGCGAGTATAGTTTTTTAACCAAAACTCAAAAAGAAACAATGCAAGAACATTAACAAACTGATTTTAAAGTAAAATCTTGCAAGACACTGTCTTGCGTGGGGTGTGCCCATGACGTACCAAAGAGAAGGATGATCGATTTGATAGCGGTTTTTAAGGCTTGCACATATCCGTGGGGTTCCTTTTTTCCACCAAAATGGCATAGTGGGGTTTATTCCCGGCCCCCTGAAGGTAATGACTATGCGAAAGGTTATGTTATTCTCGGTGCTCGTGCTCTCGTTCGGCACCCAAGCCAATGATTGTTTTGATATGGCGGGGCGCGATTATAAAATCGATCCCGATTTACTCCGCGCAATATCATGGAACGAATCACGGTTCAAGACTGACGCCATTGGTAAGAACCCGGTCACCGGATATGGGGCGGGGCTGATGCAAATAGACTCGCAGAACTTCCCACACCTGGCGCAATTCGGTATTACGCCACAGCAGTTAAAATCAGACGCCTGCATGAACATCTACACGGGGGCGTACTACCTGGCGCTGGCCTTTAAACGCTGGGGGATGAACTGGAATGCCGTGGGGGCATACAATGCCGGGTTCGACCCTGCACCGCGACAGGTAGAACGTCGCAACAGTTATGCGAGGAAAATTTATAACACATATATATCGCTCAAGGCACAAAGACAAACGCCTCGCTGACAGAGTTCGAAAAACTTATCCCCATATTCACATGAGATAAAGCCAGTGAGTTTTACCCCCACCAAGGGGTAAAGCGAACGGGAGCGGTTTTTTTCGCGGAGCAAGCGAAAAAAACGTCGATTGTGAATATGGGGGTAAGTTTTTTCTAACCAGGGCGTCCCCTTTGGGGACAGCGGTACAACGGAAATTTATTTTCGTTGGGGCGGGCAGGGGAATTAAAGTCGGCCCCCTCAATGGGGGCTGGCTTTAACAGGCGCGGTATTTCACCCTGTCACAGTATCGGGTCAAAGACGCAAGCACACCGCAACAACAAAAAAAGCCGGACTATATCCGGCCTTTCCTGATTGCAGGGGTTTTCAGCTTTTCAGCGTCTGCATTTTCTCAGCCAGTGACTACAGGGCACGGTTAAGTTTAATATCGCCATCGATGCCGTTAATCGCTCGCGTTCGGGTTCGCTTGCCTTTCGCATTGCGCCCATTTATTCCACCCTTTATCATGTTTTCCTGCACACGCTGGTAAGTCGTCCACAAATCATTTTTATCATCCTGCCAGCGACGCGGCCTTAACACATCGGTTTCAGTGACCGGAATAACCTCACTGCCTTCATAACGATATTCTAATGCGGCACCGGCAAAAGCTTCCTGCTCATACTTATTCAGGCTAATGGATTTCATCTGTTCGGCGCCGGCTTCGACCTTATCGAAAATACCCAGCACCTCATAGGCACCTTCAATAACCTGGCTGACAATATCACCTTTATGGGGCATGCGAACTTCGCCCAATGTCGTACCGCATACCATGCCGTTACAGCAGACAAAACGAAACATGCCTGGGATCATCTGGTAGCTGCTCGACCCGTCATGGCTGTTGAGCAGAATAATTTCCGGCACCTCAGTACCCACGATATTGTTCTCCCGACGCAGACGCAGCATATGTTTTGTGTGCCCGCGTTTCTCAGCATCCCGCACGCGGGTCTGGCAGGCATAAAAAGGTTGGAAACCTTCTTTTCGCAAATTGTCCAACAAGGTGATGGTAGGAATATAGGTATAGCGTTCACTGCGTGAATCATGTTTTTCTTCTGAAAAAATACTTGGCACGGCATAGCGCAATTCATCATCCGTTAACGGACGGTCTTTACGGATCTGATTAACATAACCAAAACGGGAAGCTAAAGTTGCCATGATACTTTCTCCTGAGTTAGAAAACGTTAGAGGCGGGTGATGCCGTGCGGTTAATAAGGGCGTTGACTTCTTCATGTTTCCAGTAACGCGAATGGATTAGAGAAAGCCCAAGTATTTTTTCCTGACGTGTTTCAGGCCAGCCGTAATTTAAAGAGTCGACTTTATTCATCACCTCGACAAAATCGCGCAGCGTCGCCACTGGGGTAACCCATTGCACCTCCTGATCAATCACCGCGCCCAGCGCCAGATCGTTATGGCGGTCAAGGATGCGCACGAATTCAGGCGCAAAGCGTCCAGAGTGACCATCTGGAACACCGTAAACCAGCTGGCACAGATCGGTTTTGTACCCGCTGATTTTCCATTGGGCATAGATCGCTTCAATCTTGCGCACGGCGTCGCGCAGGCTGGTAAACGCACCAAACTCCCATTCGCCATAGCAGTACCGTTTGCCTGAACCCGGCTCGGAATCATCTTCCGGTAAGGTATATTGCCCCTCTACCTCAAGGTAAAATTGCGTCTGATAGACATCTTCACGCAGCGAAACTCCCGGCTCATAAGCAGAAGGATAAAAACGGGGTTTGCCCCCTGTCTCACTGGATTCCTTCGTCGCGGTTTTGACGTTGACGTTGTGTGTCTGCATGTTGGTGTTCTCCTGTAGGTGGATGGATGTCTCACTTGGAACCTCGCCGCAACCGCGAAAACAGCCCCGGCCGGATAAGGCACGGGTCAACCGGCACGGCAAAGCCGCAGCGTAAGCGAGCAACGCGAGTGCGAACGGGTGCAGACGGGACGGTTGATGCGGGCCGCGGCTGGGGCAGATTTCAGCGGGGCGAGGGGCCACAGTGAGACGGAGTCCACCGGACACACAACATGCAGACACTCCGGAACGGCAACGCCGGGCCGGGCCTCAGCGGCCATGCCTGCATGGCCAGTGAACGCGCTGGCGCAAGCCAGCTGCACGGGGTTGACCTGGCAGTTGCCATCAGACCCTAGCCGGCAGGCCCGAAACCCGCAGGGGTTCGGCGGAGCTTACCGGCTTGCCGGTTAGCGGAGTGGGGCTTGACGACTGGCCGGCCTGCCGGTCAGGAGCCGAAGGGGGCCAGGGGGTGGCTGTTGCTGTTGCCGTAAAGAGAACAGTGGCGATCCCGCCGCAGGAGAACACGCCGGCAGATGCACCATCACAGTCAGGGGCATTCCCTCAGGAGGAGAAGCAGCAGGCACAGGAAGCCAGGAGGAGATCAGCGCAGGCGAAGGGAGAAGGCCGGTGCGTCAGCACCGGCTTTTCCCGGCCCGCAGGGCTGCCCGTGTTTTAGGCGGGCTTACAGCCATGCACAGACCGGAGGGCGGCGGCGCACAGGGTGGTCAGATGTGCGGTGATAAGGGAGGGGGCGCCCCCTCCCCCGGCATCATAAGACGCCCAAGAGTTTAAAGATCAGCGTAGTTACCGTCACAACCGCACCGATGATGCCACTGGAAATTGCCAGCGGATACCAGAAAGTTTCACGGTTATATTTAACGGCCTCGGCATGGAGCTTTTTCGTTTCTGCCATCAGCTTGCTGGTTTCTGCCATCTGCTTGGCAATTTCCGCGTTGATTTTGGCGATGTTCAGTTCATTCATGTCAGTGACCGACATTGGTTTACCCTTTTCGGGCAGGGACACAGCCTGTCTGTATCCCTGCTATCAGTATATCCCGGCGGCCTGCTTTACACTATGCCGCCGGATGAATTTCAAACAATGCGCATGGCGCGTGCAATCAGCCTTGGCGGCCAGCGCCACTGGGTTTGCCCCCCGTCTCACTGGATTCCTTCGTCGCGGTGTTGACGTTGACGTTGTGTGTCTGCATGTTGGTGTTCTCCTGTAGGTGGATGGATGTCTCACTTGGAACCTCGCCGCAACCGCGAATATGCCCCGACCGGTTAAGGCACGGGTCAACCGGCACGGCAAAGCCGCAGCGCAAGCGAGCAACGCGAGTGCGAACGGGTGCAGACGGGACGGTTGACGCGGGCCGCGGTTGGGGCAGATTTCAGCGGGGCGAGGGGCCACAGTGAGACGGAGTCCACCGGACACACAACGTGCAGACACCCCGGAACGGCAACGCCGGGCCGGGCCTTAGCGGCCATGCCTGCATGGCCAGTGAACGCGCTGGCGCAAGCCAGCTGCACGGGGTTGAGCCTTGCCGTTCGCCATCAGACCCTAGCCGACAGGCCCGAAACCCGCAGGGGTTCGGCGGAGCTTACCGGCTTGCCGGTTAGCGCAGTGGGGCTGACGACTGGCCGGCCTGCCGGTCAGGCGCCGAAGGGGGCCATGCCCTTTGGGGGTGGCCGTTCAGGCGGTTGACCTGAGCAGACACGACGACGACCCGGCAAGCAGGCATCAGCCCGGACAGGGATCACACGGGGCACGCAACACAGCATGGGCAATCAATGGGCAGGAAACAGCAGGCGCGCCGGGCACGCCTGTCAGGGCCATGGGCATGCTTACCTTGTAGCAAGCACGTAAGTGATATACACGACCAGAGCCAGCAGGGCGGTGACCATGGCCCGCAGGCCGCTTTTCACCATCAGCGGCTTGGGATCACCGTAGTGGAACAGCATGGCAATCAGGCAGCAGACCCACGGCACATACATCAGTGCCATGGCATGGGTGGTATACAGAAACAGGTGGCCCAGCACGGCCAGCACAATCCCCACTGGAAAGGCGATCCTGTTGTTGGCATAGAGCGTCTTAACGTTCATCACACCTCCTGTTAATGGCTGAGCTAAGTGTAGCGTCCCCGGCCTTTGCGCGCCTGGCGAAGCCAGGAAGTCGCGCGTGGCGGTTGAGCCTTGCCGTTCGCCATCAGACCCTAGCCGGCAGGCCCGAAACCCGCAGGGGTTCGGCGGAGCTTACCGGCACAGCCGGTTAGCGCAGTGGGGCTGACGACTGGCCGGCCTGCCGGTCAGGCGCCGAAGGGGGCCATGCCCTTTGGGGGTGGGCCGTTGACCTGCCAGACCTTGACCTGACAGAGAACCCCCTCCCCCGGCCACCGCTCCAGAGCGCCGCATCGCCTTCCGCTACGGTAAAAAGGCACACGGGGCAGGCGAAAGAGAGCGGCGTAGCCGCTCCCTTTCTTTTGCCGGGTGGCCCTGCCGTGAGGGGCTGGCAGCGCGCACCCGGCCGCCGGCCGCGCACCGGTTAACAGCGGCAGGGGAAGCCTGCCGCCGCGTTAGTCAGAAGAAGGCGTCCTCCTCCTGTGAGGGCGGGTTCAAGTAGCACTCAGGCCAGAGGCGATCATTGCGTATCTCGGGATCGGAGAAATACTTCATGGCAAAACAAGAGCCAACCAGATCGAACTCGGTGCAGCCGGTGGCGTCATTGGTCACCTCGTCGAGGATGACTTCCAGCACATCGTTGATGAACACGTCGGTCGGCTCATGATCGTAATAGCGGCACGGGCTAAGAAATCGCCCCCCTTCCACCCCCCTGCCCAGCGGGGCGAGGAACGTCAGGAGGTGCCCTGTTGGCTCACCGTCACGCGTCAGCCGCTCGCCCGTCACCTTATGGGCCAGCGCCTTCGTGCCCGGAAAAATCTCCGGGCCTTCAATGGCGGTGATTTTCACCAACTCGGTGTAGCACGTGATGCGCTCTTTGGCATTGTGATAGCTGGGGATCATGTCTTGCATACTGCCTCCAATATGACGGGCGAAAGCGGGTGTTGACGTGGGGGTTTCCCCCTGTCTCTTTAGATTTTTCGCTGCGGTTTTGACGTTGACGTTCTGTGCCTGCATGTTGGTATCCTCCGTGGGTTGATGTCTGTCTCTCCGAGTTCCTCGCCGCAACCGCGAATATGCCCCGACCGGATAAGGCACGGGTCAACCGGCACGGCAAAGCCGCAGCGCAAGCGAGCAACGCGAGTGCGAACGGGTGCAGACGGGACGGTTGATGCGGGCCGCGGTTGGGGCAGATTTCAGCGGGGCGAGGCACCGGAGGGACAGACACCCCCTGAGGGCACAACATGCAGGCACCCCGGAACGGCAACGCCGTTCCGGTCATCAGCGGCCATGCCTGCATGGCCAGTGAACGCGCTGGCGCAAGCCAGCTGCACGGGGTTGAGCCTTGCCGTTTGCCATCAGACCCTAGCCGGCAGGCCCGAAACCCGCAGGGGTTCGGCGGAGCTTACCGGCACAGCCGGTTAGCGCAGTGGGGCTGACGACTGGCCGGCCTGCCGGTCAGGCGCCGAAGGGGGCCATGCCTTTTGGGGGTGGGCCGTTGACCTGAGATGGTCACCCCAACAGCCGCCGAGGAGCACCCCCTGCCCAGCCAGACCCAATGACAGCATCCCGCCACGGTGGGCAACACAGGCCCTGCAACGGGCGTATGGGGCGGTAAGCAGGCCAGGTCATGGGCACGAAAGGCGATGCAGGCAGATAGGCTCAGACGGGCAGGGTATGCCCAATGGGCGTCATCACCGTGGCCGCAGACGCGTGCCGCTAGCGCAGTCGTGCCGCAGGCGCGGCTGACCGCCCCCGGCGGACGGGACGCATGGAGCGGTAAATTGCCCAGGTCATGGCGACGAAAGGCGAGGCAGGCAGATAGGCTCAGACGGGCAGGATAGGCCCAATAAGCGTCATCACCGTGGCCGCAGACGCGTGCCGCTAGCGCAGTCGTGCCGCAGGCGCGGCTGACCGCCCCCGGCGGCCGGGACGTATGGGGCGGTAAACTGCCCAGGTCATGGCGACGAAAGGCGAGGCCGGCAGATAGGCTCAGACGGGCAGGATAGGCCCAATGGGCGTCATCACCGTGGCCCCAGACGCATGCCGCTAGCGCAGTCGTGCCGCAGGCACGGCTGGCCGCCCCTGGCGGCTGGTGGGTCAATCTGCCCTCAGGTATCACCCCCTATGCTTTATCGACCAGGAGGCCCTCCCCGGACACATGGCCCCTTTACCTGCCACGCCACGGGTGGCATGATAACGGGGCATCGTTGACTCCGGTCAGTGTGTGTCTCTGTTGCCCCGACTCGTCGCACAGTGCAGGGGCGGGAGCACCGGCAAGCCTGCTTGCCGGTTTTCTCTTACCGCAGGTTATACACCACCCTGTAATCCGTATTTTCCTCCCCCTGTCCCAGCGGCTCCACCCGTATCACGTTATGTGCCACCCCATGCAGGCACAGGATGTGTTCGACCTGCTCAAATAACGGCTGCGCCTCACTCAACGGGAACCACAGGTCATTGTCCGCCCCGCATAGCCGGCGGTGTGAACAGAAATGGATGGCCAGCCTGTCTCGTTGCCGGGCGACGATAATGGTGACCACTGCCCGGCCGCTGGTCAACATGTCCTCCACATCGTGCCAGCCCCACTCCTCATTGTCTGGCCGCGGGGCGTGAAGGTTCACACATGGCTTGGTGAGGGCTTTGCTTATCTGCTCGGCCACCATACCAAGATCAGGCAGTTGCATTTCTTCTGTGCAGGTGATGAATGTCCCGTTCAGGAACAACCCCTGTTCATCGTTATCGAGCGTGATCAGTACCAGGCTCTGCTTAAACGTCGCTTTATCCATGTTTTTTCTCCTCATCGTTGACTTCCAGCTCAAAAAGCAGCCCTGACGCGCTCAGCAGCCGTTCAGCGCGGGTGGGGTCATCCAGACGCAGGCCCAGGTGGTTTACCAAATGCAGCAGGTCAATCATCAGATCCTGGATGTTGCTCTCAACCGGCTCATCATGTGTGTCCGCAGCGTGCACAAATGCCCGCAGTGCCTGTGCAGCCAGTGCCCGGCGTTGGGCATTGCTGGTGGGTTGCCCTGCCAGAAGCGTCAGGGTCTGGCCTATTTCCGCGATGTCCTCGTGTGAAGCCAGAGGAATTGTGCTCAGCATGGCCGCACCTCCCATTTCACGCGGCGTAGCACCGTTGCCAGTCCCTCTATCCGTTTGCCGCACACAAAGCCCGTGCCGTTGAAACAATACCGGCAGGCCGTCACGCCCCCACTGCCCCAATGGAACCGCACGACGTAGTAAGTGTTCTCGTTGATCTCAACCAGCGCCTCAATGACGGCATCATCCAGCCGGCACCACTCCAGCCGGTTCTCACAGCTCCGGGCGATCAGCAGGTACTTCATCAGGCGCGCCTGGGGGTTGAGCCTGTCGGTTCCCACGTCCTCCTGATAGCAGGCGCGGATCTCCTGCCACCGCAGGATTTTGCGATACAGGGCCTCGCCCTGCTCTGGCGCCAGGCCAGGCTGGTGAAGCTGGTGGCACAGGCGATCAAACAACGATGTCAGATGGTAGGTTTTCATGATGGTGTCCTCAGCCGATGCGCCAGGTTGTCATGGCCAGCTCATCGCAGGCAGCGATGGGGCGACCCTCTTTCAGCATCAGCTGGTACGTGTCCGGGCAGTGATCGCTCATGAGCGTCAGACGCTGACACCCCGGCACGTCCAGCGCCTCGATGGATTGCGTGTCCTGACCGTTTTTCACCACGGTGGTATAGAGCGCCAGAAAGTGCTCCACACTCATCTCCCCAGTGGGGATCACGTAGTAGATGTCCTGCATACGCTGCATGGGAAAGCCCGTGGGGGTTAACCCCGTCTCACTGGATTCCTTCGTCGCGGTGTTGACGTTGACGTTGTGTGTCTGCATGTTGGTGTTCTCCTGTAGGTGGATGGATGTCTCACTTGGAACCTCGCCGCAACCGCGAAAACAGCCCCGGCCGGATAAGGCACGGGTCAACGGGCACGGCAAAGCCGCAGCGCAAGCGAGCAACGCGAGTGCGAACGGGTGCAGACGGGACGGTTGACGCGGGCCGCGGTTGGGGCAGATTTCAGCGGGGCGAGGGGCCACAGTGAGACGGAGTCCACCGGACACACAACGTGCAGACACCCCGGAACGGCAACGCCGGGCCGGGCCT
The DNA here is from genome assembly GCF_005491205.1 of Nissabacter sp. SGAir0207. Classification (NCBI taxonomy): domain Bacteria; kingdom Pseudomonadati; phylum Pseudomonadota; class Gammaproteobacteria; order Enterobacterales; family Yersiniaceae; genus Nissabacter; species Nissabacter sp. SGAir0207. The sequence continues at coordinate 49,445 of NZ_CP028041.1, read as the reverse complement.
TAGCGGCCATGCCTGCATGGCCAGTGAACGCGCTGGCGCAAGCCAGCTGCACGGGGTTGACCTGGGGGTTGCCATCAGACCCTAGCCGGCAGGCCCGAAACCCGCAGGGGTTCGGCGGAGCTTACCGGCTTGCCGGTTAGCGCAGTGGGGCTTGACGACTGACCGGCCTGCCGGTCAGGAGCCGAAGGGGGCCAGGAGGTAAATCTTGTGCTTAAGAGAGGTTGGAATACGTTTCAATCTGGCAAATATTTTTACTTTTCTTGTAACAAGACCAACTAATCACTTCTTCTCGTACTGCTTAGCCATGGCTCTGACTTCTTTAGCCTTGTCTGGTGGTAACCACACCAATACAGGCTCCAAAACAGAAAGGTCTTTTGCTTCCATAATCTTTCTGACACGGGCTACCGCCGCATAAACTGCCTGGCGTGATACGTTGTGCTCCTTTGCTACATCAATGCCCTGACGCCCTTCTACCAATACGGCCCTGACAATATCTGCGGTCTGGCGACTCAGCTTGTACAGTGCTGGCGACAGCTTGTCCCACTCCTCTTGCGTGATCGTTTTCTCTTGGTTTGTCATGCTTCCTCGCTATGTGTATCCGGCTCAACGATTTTGCTCAGTATACGGTAATCACATAGCCTTCCAAGCTTCTAAACAGGGCGGTCGAACTCACAGGCTGCCCTTTATGTTGCTGAATTGCTTTTGCCAGTGTCATGCCCATGACGCCTCAGATGCCGCTTATGCGCCTTGGTTTGCATAGCCCGTCGAGCACATTCCTCCCGTTCCTTTCGAACCTCCTCCTTCATCCAGAGTAAGAAGGTGACAATCAGAGAGATCAGCAGAAAGATGGCTATCAGCCATAGCAAAGGCCCCAGGTAATACAGGGCAATGCCCTGTTCAGCGGATTTTGCCTCTGCATTCTCTGTGCATACCAGCATCACCCACGGCACAAAATGCAGGTATTGCCTGGCACTATTCGTCAGTTTTTTTACATCCATTCGCCAGACTCCTGCCGATATTGGATTTGAACCACTTTTTCGGCCTGCACTGGAAATTCCAGCAGCGGAGCAGCCCGGTCAGTGTATTGCCCCAGAAACACCCCCTCGTAGCAGGTACAGAAGCCTTCATCCAGCAAGCGGAAAGGGATACCTAAGCTTGCAACGTCCTCGAGCTTACAGCAGGTTTTTTGTGGCCCCAGGGTGTTCATGGGAATGCCTTTTTTCACATCTTTGGTGATGATCCACGCGTGCATAACCTTCTCCTGTATCACTGAAAATAAGGGTAAATTTCTGAGGAGCACTTTCTAAGCTGCCTAATAGACCAGCATCTTGCCGCCTCATAAACAGGATAGATTTTGCACGCCCCCTTTGTCAATACATGACAACATGAATTTGTCATTAGTTTACGAAGGCGAAAAAAAACCACCTTTCGGTGGCCCTTTTCATGGCTGACATGCTGCGTGCATCAAGGTCATGGCATCATCAAGCGTGCGGCGGTGCCAGCCACGCATAACGGTGCTATACCAGCGCCAATGGCCTCTGTCCTTCAGGATTTTGGATGGTCATTGGTCATCTAGTCTACGCCTGCGAAAAGTAACGCGGCGATGAGGGGCATGCTGTAAAGCAGGAGTTACCCTGGGCTGCTCTGCTCTAAAAGCGTTTAGGCGCTGGCGGCTCATAGGGCAGGGTTTCAAATTGTCCCGAGATCTGGCGGTAATGTTGCACACGCTCGCGAAAGTAGGCCCGCAGATGTTCAGGCTGTTCACGTTCGACCAGCTCTGGCACCACCGGCATGTTGTACCGCTCTTTATAGGCAACCCCACTGGCCGCCAGATCCACATTGACCTTTTCTCGTTCAGCATCAGGCTTTGCCGCCAAATTAAAACTCATTGTCGTGCTCCGAAAGTGGAGAATACGGTGATTTTAACCGCACTCAGCGGCCCTGTGTCTTTTCAATCAGTAACTTTCTCATATACTGGATAAATATACAGTTAATAGAGGAGGTTCAATATGACAATCAGCAGCCCGTTTTATCAGCCAGGCGAAGAAATGCCTGCTCTTGCTATCCCGTTGTTTTTGGAGCGTTGCCAGGCAGGTTTCCCGTCGCCCGCGGCTGATTACGTGGAGCGCACCCTGGATCTGAATGAGTACTGCATCCGCCATCCCAGTGCAACATACTTTGTCCGTGCAGAGGGCGACTCCATGTCACAGGGAGGCATTTCCAGTGGAGATTTGCTGATTGTTGATCGCTCTGAAAAACCCGGCCACGGTGATATTGTGATTGCGGCCGTAGACGGTGAGTTTACCGTCAAGCGGCTGATGCTACGTCCCCGCCTTGGGCTGTTCCCCATGAACCCGGCCTTCCCTCCCTTGTATGTTGACCCGGACACACTGGAGATTTTCGGCAAGGTGATGCATATCATCCACAGTGTGGGACGATGACCATGTTTGCGCTCGCAGACGTCAATGCGTTTTATGCCAGCTGTGAGACCGTATTCCGGCCCGATCTGAAAGGGCGTCCCGTCGTGACCGCAAGTAATAATGATGGCTGCATTATTGCCAGAAATGCGGCCGCCAGGTGCATCCCCGGCATCAAAATGGGCACCCCACTTTTCCAGATCAAGCATTTGATCAGGCAACACAACGTAGTGGTTTTTTCAAGCAATTACGCACTGTATGCGGACTTAAGCGCACGCGTCATGTCAGTGTTGGAGTCGCTGGCGCCGAAAGTGGAGGTGTATTCAATCGATGAAGCCTGGATGGATGTCACGGGGATAGAGGCCAGCCTCCCCTATGAGGCATTTGGCCGCCTGGTACGCGAGCAGGTGTATGCCCATACCGGCCTGACCGTGGGCGTGGGCTGCGCACCCAGCAAAACCCTTGCTAAAGCCTGCAACCATGCTGCTAAGACTTGGCCGGCGACGCGAGGTGTTGTGGCACTGACTGATCCATTGCGCATCCGCAAGCTTTTGTCCCTGCTTGATGTGGAAGATGTCTGGGGAATAGGCCGCAGGCTCTCCAGGACGCTAAAAAGCATGGGGGTTCACTCGGCCCTGCAATTAGCCAACCTGGATACAGGATTTGCTCGCCGGCATTTCGGTGTCGTCATGGAGCGTACCGTGCGGGAGCTGCGTGGCGAATCCTGTATTGCCCTGGAAGACAATGCCCCTGCCAAGCAGCAAATTGTCTGTTCGCGTTCTTTTGGCCGGCGCATCACACAGGAGCATGACATGCGGCAGGCTATCTGCCGCTATGCCGAGCGCGCCGCAGAGAAGCTGCGTGAGGAGAAACAGTTCTGCCGGCACATTACCGTGTTTGTCCGTACTTCCCCCTATGCCGATGAGCCGCAATATGGCAATGCCGGCACCGAAAAATTACTGACGGCTACCCAGGATACGCGCGATATTGTGGCGGCCGCCCAGCGTATTCTGGATCGTCTGTGGCGCCCTGGTTTTCACTATGCCAAAGCCGGCGTGATGCTCAACGACTTCTCGCCCAGCGGCGTGGCTCAGCTGCACCTGTTCGATGCCCATGCTCCTCGGCCAAATAGCGAAGCCCTGATGCACGTGGTCGATAAAATCAACCATACGGGTCTTGGACGGGTCTGGTTTGCGGGACAGGGCATTGAACCCAGCTGGCAGATGAAACGTGAAATGCTGTCACCTGCCTACACTACCCGCTGGACAGATCTGCCAAAAGTCAGATTTTAAAGTGCGGTTTTAGCCTGTTATGATCGGTGTCTTTAATTATTTCTATGAATTTTAAGCTTAATTTTGGGGTCAGATGTTAAGGAAGTATGTGGTGATAGCTACAATGTTAGTCGTAGCATTGGTGGTGAGTGGTTACTCATGGCTCAGGCATTCAGCGGCAGAGGTGCTCTACCTCGTTCCCGAATCTATTCCATATAGTCCCTGATAGGGGGAGCCAGGGCGCCCTATATGGCAGCCGGTGCCCTGTCAGACCTACAAGGTTCAGTCCACAATCTCAATTTGCATGTAGTGACCGACTTCAACAGGTTGCGTATAGTGGAGATATGCCTGGGCTAATGCCGGTAAAAGAGCCACTACGTTGCCTGTAAACCGCATCTCGACGGGTTGCAGGCGCTTCATATTGTCATCATAGGCATGGATGAGATCCATTTTACGCATGTAAACCGTCTGTTTTTTGGGGTAAGAGTAACTCTCATCCATCCAGTCTTTGTCATCGACCAATTCGCTCTGCCAGCCAGCCTGTTGTGCCCGTTCAATAAAGTAGGTCAGGCGGAACAGGTCATCCTGATTCGCCACCTGCCCTGAGTGAATTTTCCACCAATAATCTGCATTGCCAATGAGATTGGCCTTGGCACCCTTTTTCTTGCCTTCACTTTGCAGCCACAGAATATCCGAGGCCACAGCCCGCGAAAATAATTTGTACTTTTGCGCGTTAGCCAGCCACCCCATAACAAACAGGTGCTCACTGGTTTTGTTAGTAACTTTTCCTGACTGCTGCGCTAATTTTAACGCCACCAGAAGGCACCAGGCGAAATGGCCTAACTCCCCCTTTTCACGCTTAATTTCTTGTTGAGACACATTAAAAACCTCGTAGGTGATATTGCATAAGTGTCTCACACCCTGGGCGGGCTGCGATATATGCCGTAAGCTGGTTAACAGTTGCTCAGATAAGTGCCTATTTTACCGATAATTGCGGGATGTTTCATCTTTAAACCCAGCGCTATGATTGAAAAACAGGCAGATACGTGGATGATAGACAGGTCTTTTATTCAGAAGATTATTGATCATGGAAGTGAAATACTGGCTGTTTCTGATCGTTGCTGCGTTTATCTTTATCCTGGTCAGGGCAAAGAAACCTAAACCAACTCCTCGGTCTGGCCAGCGCCAACCTGCCGAAAGCACAAAGAGTGTCGAAAGGACAAGGAGTGTATCTACCGAAAGGATAAGGAGTGTCTCTAACCATGAAGATCAGCTCTATTTCGTTACCAACAACGCCTTTCAGAAACGTCGCATTATGAACAAAAGTGAGTATGCACTGTTCTGCAAATTGGAAAGGATGCTGTCTAACAATCACCGAGCCTACCGTGTGTTTCCTCAGGTCTCCTTGGGAGAACTCCTCAGCTCAAAGGACGACAGTGCTTATCAGAGCATCAACAGCAAGCGCGTGGATTTTGCCATTATCAATCCCTGGGGCGACCCCTGTGCCGTGGTGGAGTATCAGGGCACAGGCCATTACCAAGGCAATGCTGAAAAGCGGGATGCAGTCAAACGTGAAGCCTGCAACAAAGCGGATATCCGTTTTTTTGAGATCCCAGCGCAGTACAGTGATGATGAAATTAGGGAAGTGAAACGCTATCTGGATTCGATATCCCGATAACAAATAGGGGCAATAATCACGCCCCTTCTAAAAGAAATGGAATGAAATATAATCACATTCATATGTACCTAAAGTAAACCCTAGGGATTTCTCTAAGATTTCCATTGTGAATTTATAGGAACCATGTAGGATGCATGTTAGGAATCCAAGAGGAGAATAACATGCCAGTTTTAGTTATTGCACATCAGAAAGGTGGTTCGGGTAAGACAACATCTTCAGTACACATTTTGGGCGAGATCGCTGCCGATGATGTTATTGATTTAGACATTCATAAAGGGATCAGCATCCTGAACCGCTTCCGGCCAGATGAGAAGAAGCGCGAAGTACAAACCTTCAATGAAACAAAGTCGTTGCTTCACTATATCCGAACTCAGGACGAGGCTGGGCGCCTTGTCTATATTGACTGTGGTGGTTTTGACTCTGATCTGACGCGTACCGCAGTCGCTGTCGCTGACCTGGTCATCGTGCCTGCAAATGACTCACCTACAGAGTTGATTGGCTTGGCGACATTCGACCAGTTACTTGACGAGGTCGGGACTAAAATGGGTATTAATATTCAAGCCCATGTATTGATGTGCAAAACGCCTCCCACCAAAAAACATTTCCCAGAGATGGATGAATTACTTTCAGAGTGCCGGCACCTGAAGCGTCTAGAGAACAGACTGCCTTATCGTACTGGTCGATATGGTTTCCAGGAGAGCTTACGCAGCGGTATGGGGATCACAGAAATAAAACATGGGAGAGCGTCTCCAGCCGGTCGAGAGGTTAAAGGCTTAGTTGGTGAAATCAGAGCCTTACTAGAAGTAGAAGAATAGTCAAAGGAAATGCATTGGATACCCCATGGAAGTCCAATAGATTTCCAATAGAAATCCATCGGAACCACTAAAGAATATTTAGGTGAATGCTGTGAAAAAAGATAAAGTTTCTTTATACCAAACTGCATTAGCAGATGGTGTTGGCGAGGCGAAATTACAGGTTAATCCTGTACACTCAAAAACTGATGAGCCGACGCCTGCAAAACGTGAAGTAAGAACTAAAACGCTTAAAGCGATACCCACATCCTATTTCGATGCTCATCAAAAATTGAGAGATAACAATAAGACTGGCTTAGATTTTTCCAACTATATTCTAGAAGCGCTGCGCGAAAAGCTAGAAAGGGACGGTGCCTTGTAAGAACGGCAAGGGGAGCAATGTGCTTAGTTAAAATTAGTGGATTTTTAAATAGTACGATTGCTGTCTTAAAAGCCAAAAAGCCCTTAAGGTTCTCATTAGGTTTCTATTGGGAACCTTTTTAATTCCCAAAGGATTCCCAATAGATTCCCAATGGAAATCCAAAGAACATCTTTAGTAATAGTGGCAAGAGTTATTGGCGCAGTCCTTTAGTGTCTCTCTATGGCGGTGTATAGTAATGGCTACACCCCAAACGGTTACTCAATTAGCTGAATAGTAAACACCTTTCATATCAGGAGAATGTATGACGTTTACTCTTAAGCCAGCGCCTATTTTTCCTTTGCCTGTCATGTACAGAATGATCCGCGTATTGGCTATCGAAATGGCACCTGCACAATTTAGTGAAGAATTTACGGCGCTTAATATCCTTAATTTGTATCTCCAGCGAGAGTATGGTCTAGACATGCAAATTTCCCAGGATGAGCGTGGTAAGCCTCAATTTAGTGGCGATGCTTACAAACTATATAAAGATGCAGCAGAGAATGACAATATTCCTCATAGTTCCGCGGCAGGTGTTGCAGGAAGGGTAAGTACCTTTAAATTCGAGGATCTGCTAACGCTTGAGAAAGAGTTGAAGGAAATGCGAGATTGGATGGTTGATAACGGATTTATTCTTATAACAGAGTCAAGAATGTATCGGGCCAGCGTGGCGCTATTTGAACATTCGCACCTGAAAATCGGTAAGTGACATCTGCCAACGGGGCAGAAACACAACTTAGCTGAGCCAGAGAGAAGTGCCATTAACTAGCGGAAAGCTTACCCCCGCACAATATGATTCTTTTGATTTTGTAGTACATACCCTCCTACAATGGTATGAATGCCCGATGAAATGGGAAATCCATAGGATTTCCAATAGAAACCCTTAATGACTCATTAAGGAATACATAAGAAACCTATAGAGTTTCTTTTATGTTGATCTAATATAAAATATCAAATTATGAGGTAGATTATGTCAGAAACCACTAGAGTTAATAAATTCAATTTACCAAGGTATATACCTGAAGATGTTAGAAGGGAAGTTAGACAAAGAGACGGTTTTGGCTGCATATTTTGCGCTTTACCAATTATACAATATGAGCATGTAGATCCTGTTTATGTCGAAGCTAGATCTCATACAGTAGAGGGAATAACTCTCCTATGTCCAACTTGTCATCAAAAGGTCACAGGCGGTCAAATAAGTAAAAATATGGTAAAAAAACAAATGTTGACCCCAAAAGCAAAATCCGAGGGTATTGTTAAAGATCTTTTGTATTTTTGTGATGAACATCCAACAGTCATCTTAGGGGGTTCAACTTTTGTGGAATGTGATGTTCCAGTTAGTGTATTAGGACACGATATAATTTCAATAGAGAAAGAAGACAACCATTTTTTGTTAAATGCTCAAATATGGGATAGCCAAGGCAGACAAACTTTGAAAATAGTTAAAAACGAATGGCAATGTGATCACGATAGCGTTTGGGATCTCACAACTGTTGGAAACACAATAACAATCCGAGAAGGGAAGGGCTTACCAACTCTAACTATAAAGATAGAGGAAAATAAAAGATTCATTATCGAAAAATTCAACATGCAGATTTCCGGCAAAACATGTCGTGGCACATCTGCAACAGTAACCCTTAGTGGTAATGAAAAAGAGTTAAGGGCAACTGGTTACAAAAACGAAATTGTAGGCAAATCTCTTTACATGGAAAATTGTGGCATTGGCCTCATGCTTTGGTAATATATTTTGATATGACAATAGCAGGCAATATGGTCGGTTTAATTATCTACTTATAAGACTGTGAAAAGTATATGCCTGCTTCCATATCGTAATTATTTAATGAAAATAATTTCCGCATTAGCGTATTAAATGATTTTTAAGCTATTGAGCCAAGCAGTAACTGGCTGTGAGCCTATTAAAAAGCACATCAGGTTATAACACCACGAAGCAAAATTGCAGCTAACCCATTGAATTTAATGCTTTAAAACCAAGCGTCAATTGCGCACATAGTAATAAGAGCGCATCTGTTTTTATTTATGGTAAATAGCCACATTTTCAAGCTAAATTTTTAACTGTTCGCACCAGAATAACCCGCACACATAAGCCCTGTGCTAAGCGATTCGATATTAGTGCAATCTTCTATCATCTGATTATGCGACCAATAAACAATACTAATGCCAATTATCAGCCCTAAGACTATACCAGTTCGTTTTGCAATTTTGCTCTTATTAATTCCGATTGCGATAACAAAACCAAGATGCATGCTAGCTAAGCAGATAAGTAGATTCTAAAATAAAATAATAAGACCCATGCTCATAACTCCTCATCCAAATAGAAGTGTTTCTTATCACGATGATAATTGGTTATCCTAATGACCTGACGCTCTGAAATACCACAAATTGATGCAGTCTCTCGTATACTCATTCCTTTTTGAAGCCGCAGTTTGATTACGTTCTCATGCAGCTGTATGTTGGGTTGCTTGCCTTTATATTTGCCTTGTTGTTTAGCCTTAGAAATCCCTTCAATTTGTCGGCGCCGCCTGTCTTGGTAGTCCTTACGAGCAATGGCCGCAAGCATATCGAGCATCATCGCGTTGATAGCCCGCAGCATTACTGCTGTGAAATCATCACTTTTATGACTTTCGAGCGCTACATGGCTTGTTGGAAGATCAAGGCTAATTATTGACAAATTTTTATTGCCTATAAGCTCTTTCAACTTTTGCCAGCCAGCTTCATCAAGGCGTGAAAGCCGATCTACCTGTTCGATAAGCAATGCATCACCTGGTGATGCGTTTTCAAGAAGCCGCATTAGCTCAGGCCGTTGAAGAGACGCACCAGAGACATTTTCTACGAACCAACTAGCGATACGATGGCCACGTTCCGTTGCGAACTCCTGAAGGCGTTTTTTTGCCCGTTCAGCATCCTGTTCCTGAGTCGATGCTCGTAAGTATGCAAAAATGTACATTTGTTAATCACACATGACTTAAAAGTTATGACATGTAGTAGTATGACATATAGGTCATGACATTCAAGCGAAAAAGGGTAAGTTTTGGCCGTGACTTTGGGGTATACCTGGCCAAATTTTTAGGCTTTGTGGGAATCACATGGGATTTTCATAAGAATTCACGTAGTGCAATCATTTGATGAAAATGCTGAATGTCTCAGGGCGTGAAGCGCAAATGTAAAATTTACATGTTTTCATGTGTGCGCTATGAGAGGTGAGTTGAACTCATAACGTACAGAATTGAATACCTTTTGCCGTAATCAAAACAGCAGGATGAACGTGTGGCTCTTCTCCCGGCTGAGCAGGTACGATAGCGAATATTTTTTTGGTGAGTCACCGAAACAGTTTATCGACAGAATCAGGTGTTAAAGGGCTAGTCTGGCGCTTGAAACATCCGCTAAAACTATTAAGCAGATCGCAGCTGATTCAGGTTACGCGCATGAGGGCAGTTTAAGGAGGGTCTTCAGCCGGATGGCCGACATGAATCCAGCATTATATCGCCGTCGGGTGAAAGACCGTACCCGGAAATAATGCACAGTAGGGCCGGGTGGCATCCGGGCGGAATTATGAGACGCCCTGACAGCACAGTCCCGCCAGGGCTTTGTAGTGTTAACTACTAAGGTCTTTTCCGTTCGTAGCTATGACTTTTTTATACCAGCCAAAACTTTTCTTACGTGAGCGTTTAAGGGTTCCGTTACCCATGTCATCCTGATCGACATGAATGAAACCGTAGCGCTTAGACATTTGTGACGTGCTGGCGCTGACCATATCAATTGGTCCCCACCAGGTGTAACCAAACAGATCAACCCCATCGCTGATGGCTTCATTCATCTGCTCAATGTGCAGCCGCAGATAGTCAATACGGTAGTCATCCTGAATCACGCCATTCTCATCCGGAATATCTACCGCGCCCAGACCGTTTTCTGCTACGAACAGCGGCTTTTGGTAGCGGTCGTAAAGCTGGTTGAGGGCAAGTCGCAGGCCTTTTGGATCGATCTGCCAGCCCCAGTCGCTTTCTGGCAGGTGCGGGTTGCGGATGCCGCCGGTTATCAGGTTTCCTTGAACGCCTTCCAATTTTTCTGGATGTGCACTGATGGTGCTGGACATGTAATAGCTGAAAGATACGAAATCAACCGGGTACAGACGCAATATCTCATCATCACCGCGCTCTTTAATTAGCGATACTCCTTTGGCTGCGAACAGGCGATCACTCCAGGCCGGATATGCGCCGCGTGCCTGAATGTCACTGAAGAACAGGGATACGCGCTGCGCCTCTTCACAGGCCTGCAGGTCATCCGGATGGCAGGTATGTGGATAAAGGATCTGGTAGCTAATCATGCATCCGACTTTTGAACCTGGGATAATCTCGTGACAGGCTTTTGTCGCAAGTGCACTGGCAATAAACTGATGATGTGCTCCCTGATACTTAGCCTGTTCCAGGTTCGGGTGATTTTCTTCAATGACGCCAACGCTGACGTAAGGGTGGTGTTTAACGCAGTTGATTTCGTTAAACGTCATCCAGTATTTCACTTTGCTGCGATAGCGCTGGAAAACGGTATTGGCGAATGAGAGATAAAAATCGATGACCTTACGGTTGGTCCATCCACCATATTCGGTGACCAGCGTCAGCGGCATTTCGTAATGCGAAAGTGAAACAACGGGTTCGATATTGTGGCGGCGCAGGGTATCAAATACCCGATCATAGAATGCCAGACCGGCTTCATTTGGCGTAGTCTCATCACCGCGCGGAAAAATGCGCGTCCATGCCAGCGACATACGGAAGCATTTGAATCCCATCTCAGCAAAAAGCGCGATGTCTTCTTCATAACGATGATAAAAGTCGTTACCACGGCGCTTTGGGTAGTATTTTTTGCTGTGCTGATCCTGTGCTTCTGCCACCTGCGCATGAGTCATGCCCGCCCATTGATCTAACCAGCGCTCTTTTGGCGCATTCTCATCAAAGATAAAGACGTCTGAAGCGGACAAGCCTTTGCCATCTGCATCGAAAGCGCCTTCCAGCTGGTTAGCCGCCGTAGCTCCGCCCCACAAAAAATTATCCGGAAATGATTTTGAAAAAGCCATTATTTCTCCCCTTATGCAGCTGTCGCTGTCAGTTTCAAAAATGCGTCGCGAGAATCCACACTTCCCTCTGATACCGGGCTAATGTCGCCGTAATTTTCGGTATTCGTCACAATCACTATCACGCTGGGATCAATGTTTTTTGAGATTAGTGCTTTGAGATCAAAAGTGATAAGCGGTTGTCCGACGGTGACTTCTGCACCGTCTTCAACCAGACGGGTAAAGTGCAGCCCGTTCAGTTTGACCGTATCAATACCGATGTGGATCAGAATCTCTGCACCTGAATCACTTTCGAGCGTTATGGCGTGATTCGTGGCAAAAATTGAGCCTACTCGCCCGCTAACCGGTGATACCAGTTCCCCTGTTACGGGAACGATGGCTATGCCCTTACCGAAAACCTCATCGGCAAACACGGGATCACTCAATTCGCTCAGCGGCGTGAGTTGCCCAGAACATGGTGCGAACAATTGCTCTGAAGCGTTAACCGTGACTGGACTGACTCCTGCTTTAACGGGGGCTGTCGGTGAAAAGGCTGTGCCGCTGGCGGATGCTGAAGCTGTAGGATCTGCCGGTACGCTCTGTTCTATTTGCTCTTCAAAGCCCAGCACGAACGTCACTACTGCTGCTACTGCAAATGCCAGACACATGCTCGCAAGGGCCCACACGAATCCCTCGCCTGCCAGTGACGGGAGTCCCGATAAGCCAGCAAGAGCGTAAGCATAAGCCTTAGCGCCCATCGTCATTGCAAGGCATCCACCGGCAGCTCCACCAATCAGTGCTGCTGCAAAAGGCTTTTTAAAGCGAATGTTAATGCCGTACATAGCGGGCTCGGTGACGCCCATTAACGCGCTGAATGAAGTTGATAACGCCAGCGATTTGGTTTTTTTACTACGGGAGCGAAGAAAGACGCCAAATGCCGCACCGGCCTGACCGAAGTTCGCGGCAAACATTATAGGTTTTATCGGATCGTAGCCGAGGCGCGTAATGTTATTGATGATGATTGGCACGAGAACGTAGTGCATACCTGTGATGATCATCAGTGAAAGTGTTCCGCCGACAATAATACCGGCGAAAGGGCCCATGTTATTTACCAGCCAGATAATCCCGCCCGACAGCGCATTACCCACTGAAATACCCGCCGGGCCAATCACAATCAGCATCAGCGGCGCGACAACCATCAGGCTGAGAAGAGGGGAAAACATCGTTCTGACGGATGAAGGGATGATGCGGTTAAAAAAACGCTCAACGTAACTCAGCACCCACACTGACAACACAATAGGTATGACCGAGTTTGCGTAGGACACCGGTGACACGCTGAGGCCCGCGAAGAAAACCGGTTCACCTGCTTTGAACATCGTGGAAAGTGCCGGGTGAAAGAGTGTTGCGGCCAGCGCGACAGACAGGTAAGGATTGGCACCAAACTTTAGTCCCGCGCTGAACGCCAGCACCATAGGCATGAAGTAAAACACCGCATCGCTGATCGCAACCATTATCTGATAGGTCTGATTGGTCGACGCAACCCACCCCAGCGTAACGAAGAGTGATAGTACACCTTTCAGAATCCCTGCGCCGGCAATCGCCGGAATGATGGGAGAAAAGATTCCTGATATAATTTCGAATGCCCGTGAAACAGGATTTCGACTTTTTTTCTGCTTTTTATCATCATCTTCTTCTTTGCTATCAAAGATAGCCAACGCGGGTATTTCTTCTTGTATAGCCTTGAAAACCTGCGTGACTTTATTACCGATAATGACCTGGAACTGATCGCCTGACAGATTGACACCCATAACACCGTCAAGGTTTGCCAACTGGTCACGTGCTACTTTGTCGTTGTCTTTAAGGCTGAAACGCAGCCGCGTAATGCAGTGAAAGACGGAGTTGATATTAGAAGCACCACCAAGAAAATCGATGATGCGGCGTGCGGTTTGCTGATAATCCACTGATTGATTCTCCAGATTCAGGGCGAAAAATGCCCGTAAACAACTGCCGGGCAACGGGGCCGGGCACCTTGCTTCCTCTGGGGTTTGCCTGATTTAACAGTAACAAGCCTAAATGGAATGTTTGTGACGGTTAACGACGTTACCGATGTGCACCGTCAGATAAAGCTTTTCAGAACTGCTCATAGTGTGGCTGTAATTTTTCAGTATGAAATCGCTTATTGCCTTAACACACCCAAGCGTTTTTTCATACTTTTCAGGCATCTGTGAGAATAACTCCTCATCATCATTATCCAGCACCTCTCCGTTCATCACGCGCTGGGCAAAAAACTTCAGGTGCGTGACAAAGCGCTGATAATTGATGCTCTGCTCATCGGCCGTGATGCCAAACCAGTACTTGACGATATTCTGGATTTGAAAAATCAGCTTCGTGATCTCCATTACCTGCCCGTCTGGCGTATTCATTGAGGCGTTCACGATGTGCAGCGCGATGCTGCAGGCCTCGGCGTCAGGTAAAAGCTGACCGGTACGTGACGCTATGAGCGCCAGCGCCTGTCGGCTGACCAGATATTCTTTCCGGTAAAAGTTGCGAACTTCCCATTCCAGCGGATTGCGAATGTCCTGACCTTCCCTGTGGCGCTCAAGCGCGTAGTACAGGTGGTCGGCCAGAGAAACATACAGGCTTTCACTGAGCCTCGCCCCAAGCGCATTCCTTGCCAGAGAAATGATGTCATCCGTCAGCTGAATAACCTCTACCGGTATTTCATTAAGTAATACCTTAAAACGATCCGACACCCGGTCATCATGAAGCCGGAACGTCTTTTCCACTTTCGCAATGTCCACGTCCTGGCCGGCCTGCGCATTAAAACCAAGCCCCTTACCGGTCAGGATGAACTCTGTACCCTTAGTGTCGGTAACGCTGACGACGTTGTTATTAAGGATTTGTCTAATGAGCATCGCCAACTCCAGGAAAACAAAAACGGGCAAAACATAAAAACAGCCAGGAGGTTAATCCTGTTGCTGCATTTACGTTTTGCCCGCCGAACGGTAACAAGCTTAATGCCTTGCCACAAAACTATCACTCACCTTCACGGAGGGTCAATGTCAGGCCGCTGTTACGCCGGATGACAGCTCAGAAATGTGATCTGTATTGCGTAATCCGGGACTTTGGTGAGCCTTCGCACTTTCCGGTCACTGCGGAAAGATCGCCTGAACACCGGGAAAGGAATGCTAAAGCTGTCATTTTTTTTCTGCCGGTATCTCATTTTCAAAAATATGCCGGGCAAGCTTTACGAATAATGCCAGAGCCGGATTAGTGTTACCTTTGCGCCATATCAGAACCTGTTCAATGCCTGGACTCATGGCTACTTCTTTATACTTCACGCCAGCGTAGCTGAGTTTTTTTACCGATTCGGGCACAAGCGCCATGCCCAGGCCTTCTGCCACAAGGCTGACTATCGTCTGCTGCAGCTGGGTTTCTAAACGGTAATAGGGCTCAATACCCTGATGACGTAAGAATAAGTCAATCATATCCCTGAGCACTGGTGCTGCAGCATGAGGGGTGACAATGAGCGGTTCGTTCTGAAAGTCAGCGGCTCCGATAACTCTTTTCCTGGCGAGCGGGTGCTGTGAGTTAACGGCCAGGCACAGTCTCTCATGCCTCATGGTCAGGTGTTCGAGGCCGTGAACCGAACCGGGATGAAATACCACGCCAGTATCATATATGCCGTCGAGAACGTCTTTCACGAGCGTACCGGGCGTCACTTCATGCAAGAGTAACTTTACGTCAGGAAAGGCTGTAACCATACGTCGCGTCAGGTCAGGAAGCGTTGAGTAAGCAGCATGCATCATGAAGCCCACCGACAGACTGCCTTTTTCACCACATTCTGCCAGCCTGGCATTGCGACAGGCCTGACCATAGGCAGCCATTACCGTTTTCGCCTCCTGTTGAAAGGCTTCACCCGCCGCTGTGAGAGAAACGCCATGGTGATGGCGATTAAACAGCTTAACGCCCAGCATCTTCTCAAGCCCGGCAATCTGCCGGCTCAGAGGGGGTTGGGTGATATTTAATCGCTCCGCTGCCCTGCCGTAATTGAGCGTTTCGCTGAGCGTAAGGAAATACCGCAGCTGGCGTAAATCTGTCATTGCAACCGATGCCTTTAAGGTATGAATAACGCGTTTAAAAGGCATTAGATTATATAGGCAGTGCAACCTAAAGTAGGGCTTTTACGAACGAATCACTCATATGCTCTCCACACTTAATGTAGTACTGCCGATATTTGCACTGATACTGGCCGGCTGGCTTGCGCGGAAACTGAAGATCTTGGGAGAAAATGCCCTTACAGAACTAAACCGTTTTGTCGTTTATCTGGCGTTACCTGCGCTGTTGTTCGACATAATTGCCAGTGCAAAGTGGGCCGACCTGGCGCAGCCCGCGTTCATCGTGGCGTTTTCCATTGGGATGATGGCCGTCTTTTTCCTCACCATCGTGATACAGCTGCGCCGTACCCGTCATCTTGCGGACGCGGCTATAGATGCCCTGAATGCAGGTTATGCAAATACGGGGTTTATCGGCTTCCCGCTTGTGACGGTATTTTTAGGCCATGGTTCGCTCGCGCCTACGCTTATTGCGACGATCCTGACCGTCTCTGTGCTGTTCGGGATAGGCATTATCATTATCGAAACGGGGCTGCAGGGAGAGGTCAGACAGCGTATTATTTTTGCCCGGGTGGCAAAATCACTTCTTCGCAATCCTCTTCTTGTTTCACCTGCTATCGCTGTCATCTTCCCGGCGCTGGGCCTGAGCGTCCCTGGCTCAGTTAATGTCTTTCTGAAATTGCTGGGAGGGGCAGCCTCACCCTGTGCTCTAATTGCGCTCGGGCTGTTTCTGGCTGGAAAGCCATCACGTAAGGCAGAAAAGGAAACCTTTACGGTGACCATGCTGGTTGTACTGAAATTGCTGGTTCAGCCGTTACTGACCTGGTGGCTTGCTTCCAGCGTGTTTCATCTGTCCCCGCTGCTGACGCAGACTGCTGTTCTGCTTGCCGCACTACCCACCGGCACCGGTCCTTTTATGCTGGCAGAATTTTACCGTCGTGAGGCCGTCACCACGTCAAGATGCGTGCTGATTTCGACCATACTTTCCCTGTTCACACTGTCTTTTTATCTCAGTCTCATCGGAGCACAGTAGCTCCGGCACCTGCTTTATCTCAAATAAAGAGCGCCATGATGGCGCTCTGACAGCGTAACGAC
Source organism: Nissabacter sp. SGAir0207 (assembly GCF_005491205.1). Taxonomy (NCBI): domain Bacteria; kingdom Pseudomonadati; phylum Pseudomonadota; class Gammaproteobacteria; order Enterobacterales; family Yersiniaceae; genus Nissabacter; species Nissabacter sp. SGAir0207. Next base: position 32,598 of record NZ_CP028041.1, on the reverse strand, counting down.
AAACAGGTTTGAAAAGCAGCTCAGCGACGAACAGCCATGATACCGGCATCCACATCCCAGACAGCGCAGAATTTCCTTGGCAACCTTTCAGCTAACTACTCAGCTGCCTGAGCAATGCATCAGGACAGACGCCGCGTTATTTTCCGAGAAAGATTGGTTGCAGACAGTGTCTTTATCCGGTTTGCAGGCCGCTCAGGTGAATGAATCTGTGAGATTAACTTAAAGGGAAAGCAGTATGAAACTGGCAGTGATATCAGATATTCATGGGAATCTTCCGGCGCTGGATGCTGTGCTAACGGACATTCAACCTCAGAGGGTCGATCAAATTCTGAATTTGGGCGATATTGTTTCGGGAGGGCTATTCCCTGCGGAAACCGCTGACAGGCTGATGTCTCTTAACATTCCAACTATAAGAGGTAATCACGAACGACAACTCCTCGAACAGGAGTTGTCAGATATGAGCTTATCTGACAGCCATGCTTTTAAAAGCCTTCACGCTGCGCATTGGGAGTGGCTAAAAAACCTGCCGGCGCAGTTAACATTTAATGAAGACATTCTGATGGTGCACGGTGTACCGGGTGACGACCTCATTTATCTTCTTGAAGAGGTCACTGCTTCAGGCGTGCAGCCCTCGTCGGAGGCGCGCGTTTTAGCGCTTATTGAAAGCAGAAGCGAATCGTTGATCCTGTGCGGCCATACGCATATCCCCCGAAAACTGCGGCTGTCTGACGGCAGATTCATTGTCAACCCCGGCAGCGTAGGATTGCAGGCTTATGATGATGACACCCCCTTTGCGCATGTAATGGAAAGTGGTTCTCCCCATGCCCGCTATGCAATTGTGGAGCAACATAACGGGTTATGGAAAGCAGAGTTCAGAGCGGTTGAGTATGACTGGGAATCAGCAGCTTTAGTTGCGCTCAGCAATAGTCGTCCCGACTGGCTGAATGCGCTCAGAACAGGGCATATGTAAGCTTTGTTCTACATTCTTCCCTGTCATTTAATGAACCATTATGAATTTTTAACGTCCGCTTCTGGCATAAAGCGGACCTACACAGAAAAGCAACTTATGAACGAGCATCAGCGTTTTCCATTATCGCTTTCACTCTAAGAATGGTCTGCCGTGTGGTGTCAAATTCGCGGGCAATCGCGCTGATACTCTTCCCTTCACTAAGACGCAGAAACACCACTTTCTTTTGTTCGTCATCCAGAGCCGGCGGGCGGCCGAAACGTTTTCCGGATGCCTTAGCCCGCGCAATACCAGCATGCGTACGCTCAAGCAGCAGATCACGTTCAAATTCAGCGACTGCAGAAATTACCTGCATGGTCATTTTTCCGGCCGGACTTGTTAGGTCTACCCCCCCCAACGCCAGGCAGTGAACTCGAATTTCTGACGCAGCAAGCAGCTCAACGGTTTTTCGGATATCCATGGCGTTGCGTCCGAGGCGATCCAACTTCGTTACGATTAAAACGTCACTGTTTTCCATTCGATCAAGGAGACGCACAAATCCTGGGCGTTCAGCAGCCGCGACTGAACCACTTATGTACTCTTCAATCAGTCGCTGGGGTCTGATGGCAAAGCCGGCCGCTTCGATTTCACGACGCTGGTTTTCAGTGTTCTGTTCGAGGGTTGATACCCTGCAGTAGGCAAAAACTCGTGACATGTAGTTACTTTATGTACGAAATAGGGGTACTTATTATAATGCATGTCCGAAATTAAAAACACTAACTTTCGGACAGGCTCTATACTACATGTACGAAACCGGTCGATTTAGTACAGGCAAACAAAATCAATCATGAAAAGGTTAATACTATTAGCAAGCTAATACTTATCAAGTAAAACCATTAAAGTAGTAAGGATACAAGCCATGTGCAATTAGGGTATACCTAAATGAACATAGTAAAAACAAGGTATAAAGTTAGATATGAGATAACTTAAATGATATAAAATTTATGAAATAACTTAAAAAAGATATGGCGGCTAAATTATGTACATTTTCGGATATCTGCGAGCATCAACTCAAGAGCAGGACGCACATCGTGCTCAGAAGCGCATGAAAGAATTCGTAGAGAGTAAAGGGCAGCGAGTTGCCGGATGGTATGTAGAAAATGTATCTGGTGCCTCACTCCAGCGTCCCGAGCTACTACGTTTACTTGAGGATGCAAACCAGGGCGATGCCATTTTGATAGAACAAGTAGATCGGCTTTCACGACTATCTGAAGAAAACTGGCAACTTCTGAAAGCCCTTATCAGTGAAAAACGTCTATCGATCATTAGCCTCGATTTACCTACAAGCCATATGGCATTATCCGAACATACAGCTGATGATTTTACAGACGCTATGTTGAAGGCAGTAAACAGTATGTTGCTGGACATGTTGGCAGCGATTGCTCGTAAGGATTACCAGGACAGACGGAGACGCCAGGCAGAAGGCATCCTTAAGGCTAAAGAGAGTGGAAAATATAAGGGCCGGCCTGCAAACGATGATAAACATCAATTAGTGAGGACATTAAGAAAGAGTGGCCATAGCATTGCTGACACCGCCAGGCTAGCTGGAGTTTCCGTAAGTACAGTCACAAGAATATCGAAAAGCAAAATAATTTGATATCTAATCATCTTCTGAGCATGGGATATAATAATGGAAAACAACGCCATAGAAATAGTCGAACAACTCCCATTCAAATGGGATACATCACCCACTGCGGGGCTGGGAGTAGACAAGCTTCAAAGGAGCCAGCACGCTAAGTTTCTAACAAAGTTCTTGGTAAACAAAGGAAAAGAAAGTAATTACGTTTTAAATATAAACACTGGATGGGGTGGAGGTAAAACATGGTTTCTAAGAAATTGGAAATCAGAAATTGAGAACAAATTCCCCACGGTTTATATTGACGCTTGGAAAAACGACCATTCGAAAGATCCTTTTCTAGATGTTATATCAGAAATTCAATCTTCATTAATATCAAAAACAGATAAGAATTTCTTTAAAAAACCGCTAATGAGTAAATCATGGCACCTAGTAAAGTCATTAGCACCTGACATTACTAAAGCATTAATAAAAAAACATCTGGCTGTTGACATTGACGATCTTGATACTGTTATAGACGGCGATGCTTTCTCCGAAATAAGCTCGAAAATAGTGGAGAAAGCCATTGATACTCATAAAGAGGCAAATCAAAGTATTGAGGAGTTTAAAAAATCAATTTCTGAATGGTTAAATAGTGTTATCGAAACTTCAACAAATAGTTATCACTTTCCACTTTTTGTTTTTATAGATGAGTTAGATAGATGCCGGCCTACCTATGCTATAGAGATGCTAGAGACCATTAAGCATGTGTTTGATATTAAAGGTGTTGTTTTTGTAGTTGCTACGGATAAAGAGCAATTACAGCATTCAATTAAGGCCATTTATGGTGAGGGGTTTAACTCTCAGCTTTACTTAGACAGGTTCTTTCAAAGAACAGTAAGTTTGAAAGAAATAAGTAGGGAGGAATTCATCAAAGAGAAAATTTACAATTCAAATGTATTTGTGGAATTTTCCCTAGATGACGCTAACTTCATATACTTAAAGAACAATAACTCTAGAATTGATGACATTATTGAATTTATGACAATCATCAGTGATGGATTTAAAATGAATCTTAGAACTGTCACGCTTTGGTATGATAGAGTAGAATCAGTCCTTTTACATCAAACGAGACCAGTTGACCTTATTACACTTTTGTTTTTAATGGGTCTTTATTCTACTTCTAGTTATCAATACAATCGACTGGCTAGAGGAGAAAATATCTTTGCTTTTCTAGATGGAAATGCCATTGTAGATTTTAAAAGTAAGAATATTAAATTAAAATGGTCTTACTCGCAATATGATAGCTTAAATGAGATACTAGAAGAATTTGATGGCTATCATAATCAAAGAATATATGAAGGACAGTGGACAAGCGAAATTGATCTTGCTCATTATATTTCAGTTGTTTTGAAACACACTTCTATCAGAACCTTCCCTGGTTACAGATTAGATAAGTGCAGAGATTATATATTTGCAGACATAAAGCATTTCATTAGGAATAACGAACCGAGCAAGATGTCAGAAGTAATACCAGGGCCAAGTCAGGCTGATGAGTGTTATTCTACAACTTTTACTCTTATGCGTAAGTTTAATTTAGATAATGGATTGAATAAGATTTCATATTTTGAGATTTGCGAATTAGCTACCTTTTTTGAGTAAAACCGTCATTAATATCTCGCTAACATTGCCCACAACTCCACAATCGAACCCAGGCTGCATACGCAGCCTGGGCACTCTCGTTCGCCAGCCGGCTTGCTGGCCGCTGGCTTCACTGGCTATTTCTCATGTGGATTTGTGGACAACGCACCCACCTCCAATGCGCATTTCAGCCTTAAAAAACACTCAAAATACGACTAAAAATGTAGCAAATTAGGATATTTTATCCTATTATATATCTCACGGTGGCGCTGAAAGCCGCTCGTTCCTGAGAGGGCTATGCCCCCGATAAGGGATCGAATGAAACTTTCAGATGTGGCTACCATTCGCACGGACTTTCCTGAGGCAGATTTCTGGTTAGTGCGGCGAGGCTCTTTAAAAACGGTGGGCAGTGTGTCTTGCGAGTTCAACCGTGAACACATCGGCATTAAGGTGATGCGGACAGATATCGTGCTGGCAGATTACCTGAGGTATTGCTTGATGCATCTTCACGAACGGGGCAGGTGGGAACCACTGGCGACCGGGACATTGAGTCTGGTAAACATCCGGGTTTCAGACGTGAAAGCTATCGGTCTGAACCAGCGCTAAGGAGAGGGGGCCAGCCCCCCTCCCTCACGCCCAGTACAACGCGGCAACGTTGTATTGAGTGCGCGCCAATTACGAAGGAATCTCCATGACGCAGAATGAAATTATTGCATCCAGCAAGCATCTGGTAAAGCGAAACACCAAACGCCGGCCGGTGCGTATTCCTGCCCTGACTGGTATCCAGCTTGATCTGTTACTCAGAACACTGGAGCGCCGGCACGGGTATCGTCAGTAAAACATCGCCCTGCCTGTCTCTGGATAGGCAGGGTTCTTTTTGAGGTGAAGTTATGGAAATTGATCTGCCGGGACTCCCGGAGCAGCGAATGTACGTCTATCAGCAACGTGTTGAGGAAAGCTGCGCCTTGCTGCGCAAAAACCTCTCTGCGCCGCACTATGACGCCCTGCCGGGCTTTGATGCAGCCCCTTATGGTACTGCACACCTCGCGACCCAGGAAAATGGCTGGGAGCCGCCCCATGCCGATCTTATCAATACATGGTTTGAGCAATTTAAACTGACGTTTCCTGAATACCGCAGTGATGAAAAAATTGCGCACCTTTTGGGCCTGCATTCCAAAAACGGAGACAGGCGTATCCGGGCCTTCAGGAACGGCGATCAGCCTATCCCCTACGGCCTGTGGCGGCGCTTTCTGGAGCTGACCGGACGCGTTAACCAAGAGATCACCCCAGTGTTGGGCTTTTTTGCTGATTAAGCCTGCCCTTCTGTTACCGCAGCGTTAGCCTGGGCCGCGCTTTTTGCCAGCTGCTTCTCGGCCCACGCCTGTTCTTTTTCGGTGACCTGACCCGCTGGCCGTCCGTCGATACCATACCGTGTTGCCCCTGCCTGGGTGGCGTGCAGGTAGGCCGGTGACAGGACGTAGGTTTTGATGCAGCGGCGCAGCTGCTTGCCGGAGAGTGGTAAATTTCGGTCAATCTGCGCCTGGTGCAGATCACCAAAGATATGCAGGGCCAGCAGTTTGACCTCGTCTTTAGAGAACAGGGCAGGCCAGTAAGCGCAGAGCGTAGACAGGGCTTCATCATGGTCAAGAAGGCGCAGAACTTTAGGCTTGTTCTTTTTCTTCTGAGCGGGCGTGGGGGCCGGCTCCTGAACGCGCATTTTCTTCTCAAGCGGCGGCAGGGTTTTGCGGTGTTTCACTGTGACAGATGCAGCCGCTGGCGTGGCCGCGTCAGCCGCAGGCGGTTTTTTGCGTTTCAGGGTCAGGATAGGGCGTTTTTCAGTCATATCGGGAACTCCGCTACATAGGCGGCAATAGGCTATCAAAGCCTTAGGAAACTGTATATCCCATTGTTTACTATGAACAAGAAGCAGTCGTAAGCCTATTAGAGCACATTCCCAAAAACTCGTTAGCTATCTATAATCCAAAATATACTTTTTCTTAGTCGGCGATTGGTCACAGATATTATATGCAAAAATTTGTTTTGATATTTAATACTATGGCTATTTTCATGAACAGGAAATTATTCTAAATCTTCATCTTGACATTGAAACCCTTGATTATCTCTCGGGTATAGCACAAACTCCTCATTGCCTAAACTAATAATCTTACGTTCCAAATCAAAAGATTTTTCACTAATGGAAACCTTGTAAAAGTTAACATCTCCTGTTCTTTGCTCTAGCGCCCTCATAACAGAAAACATAGCTGATTCGTTAAAACGCAGACCAAATGTGACATCTTTTAATCGGAATGAAGATGGCTGCAAGCCTTGTTCACCAATAACCCTGTATTCTTTTTCATATTCCCAAGGCCGGGCTTTATTCAGCAGGATTACTTTTTTAATTTCTTCCTTAGCGGTTTTTTTGATGCTATTGCTAATACCGAACAGCATGTCATAGACCTGACTTGTTGTAATAAAACGGTTTCCGCTGTAATCTACTGGATGAATCACAGCAGACCTATCTTCCAAGATTTCATATCCGATGCAAAATCCTTTGTGTTGATCAGCATAATGCGACCACATTAACGGGCAGTTATAATTCTCCGACAATGAAAGAACGCCAACGGCATAATTACTCATGAGATATTCTTTAATAAGGTAAGTTATGCTTTCGCAATGGTCATCACCGAATAAACTGACATCAACGGATATTTCGTTAATTAAATTTTTAGCTTCAATTTCACTTAGTTTTTCTATTTTTTCTAGGGTCTTAGGGCCTTTGTATTTTATTTTTGCAGCGGCCTTTCCAAGTTCTTTTTCATGGTTGTCTTTAACTAAAGTATGAAGTATTCTATTCAGCTTAGATACATTATTGATATCATCTCGTAATGAGGGATTGCAATCTAATGGATCATTGAATTTCGTTGGGTCAGAAAAATACAGATTATCACTTACAAGAAGATCAAGACTATCAACACTAAAACTTTTGTATTTATACAAAGTTTTTGGGATATTTATCGTCATCACTTTCCCTCTTGATTTATTTCCGCCATTATCACCTGTATCAAGCCTGGCAGATAACATTAATATCAATTAAAATCTAAACTAATAGCAAAGGCATTTCTATACGCCAAGCCTCCTTTAAAGCTACCCATGTGGTAAGTCGCCGGAGCAGGGCTACGCTTACTGCCGGCGGTTGTTTGGTGATGTCGCGCCGTTATTGGTCATCGCCCGAAAAATAAGCCCAGGCCGGCTGATTGCACAGCCGGACGCCCGTTCTGCGATGCCGGCCTTTGCTTTTTACCAGAGAACCCGAAGGTAGTTGGCGCGCTCACTCGCCATTCCCCAGAACATCACGTCCAGGTGCGGCAGGATACCGAAATCGGCCATTATCGGATTGATCTCGCCTTGCGGGAGTTGGTCCGGGTCTTCCTGAAGCTGGTCACACAACGCCCCAGCCTCTTCCAGCCGCTCAAAACTCTTTGCCTGGGTAAGATCGGCGAGCCACTCACCCTGTGCGCTATAAAAGAGATCTCGCTCGCCGTTCGGGAACCGGATAACAAATCCTTTGGGTTGAATATTCTTTTTCCCGGCTGATTTTTGGGCACTCAACCAGAATTTCAGGGTCTTCTGTTCGGCCTGCTCAAACGTGTCTGTCATGGGTGCATCCTTTTCTGATAACAGTGAGGAGTCCCAGTGTGGCACCGAACAAAGGAAGCCGGCAACCCCGGTAAGAGATAACGCAGAGGTTTCATGCCGGCGGAGGCCCGCCGCAGGCGGCTGCAATTGTACAGATCCCCCTTCACCCCCCTGCCCTGCTAAGCCTAGCGGCCTGTCAGCAGCACAGGAGCTTTTCTGCGGCCTTGTGCCGTTGATTTGTCGCACGGAGTGCGGGAAATCTTTTACGGCACGTTAGTGACGGCGTGCCGGCACTTACGGGCGCAGTGGCATTGAATTTCCGCGAGGCATTCATCTTACCTGAGGGTAGTTTGTCACACCTGGTGTTGCCCGGCGCAACGCGTCGGGAGGAACTTTAGCAGCCCTGGACGGCAGGACAGGGCAACGCCGTCCTACCTCCTTTTTAAAGGACATGTTTTGTTATGGAGCAACGTTCGAAACTAACCTTAGTTACAACAAGCTTTCGAAATTAACTGGCTGCTTTATCATCAACAGGACGACATTGGATAAGGCCGTTGTCTGAAGTTCCGTTTTTGCGGTAATTCTGTGAAAGCAGGAGGACAATAAAACGCTTAAAACGCAGCCTTTTTTGCCCATCAGGCAGCACAAAACCCGCGGCAGGCGCGGGAGGTTATCGAGGCGGGTATCAGAGGGCGTTATCGTATCCCGGCTTTTTCCAGCAACAGCCGGTAGAAGCTCTCGGCATCTTTTTGCTTCAGGCCCGGATGCTCTGCGGCCAGCGCCGCTTGCAGACGGTTACTCTCGATCGGGGCCACCGTGCGCTCCCAGCGCACAAACGCATCCCAGAACGGCCGGGCTTTACGCGGCTTACGTTGCCCCTGGCGTACTGCCAGCTCGCGCTCCAGGTCAACCACGGTACTTTCCTTCACATGCAGCAGTTCCGGGCTGACCACCTGCCGGCGCAGTTTGATCAGCAGCTTTTTCAGGGCGTGGTTGCGCACGATATCGATGCCGTGCCGCGCCATATTCATCAGGTGGCGCTGATACCGTTGCTTGAGTGTCTCAGACAGCCCGTTTTTAATCGCCCACTGGCGGTACTGATGCAGGGTATGGCGGACGTCTTCCAGTGCTATGCCCCGCGAGGTGAAGAAACGCGGCCCCAGCCACATGCGCATTGCCTTGTTCTGGCCGGTGTCACTGTCCTGATCGTGCTTCACCACGATATAGGGGTTATCCCGCGTGCCCATTTGCTCCAGCACCGACAGCGCGTTCAGCGCCACGTCATAGGCTTTGCGCCCGTTTTCGTAGACATGCAGCACGCCCATCGCCCTGGCAATATCCTCAAACGAGCACATCACCTCAAAGGCGTAATCGCTTTCCGGGTTGTAATCACAGTTGGCCGCCAACGCCAGGCTCAGCGCGGTCAACGCTTCCCGGCTTTCACGGCGGGCGGTGATACGCATCGGCTTGGGCACAAACGTCGGATCGTTTCGCCGGGTATAGGGGATATAGCCGCGCTGGCGCAGCGTGATCAAATCATGATTCCGCGTCCAGTCATGGTTTTTGAGACGAGCCACCATTTTGGCGGCGGCACCGCGCGGCACGGTGCCGGTAAATTCAGGCGTGTGCCGGCGGTGGATTTTAGGCAGGCCCCGACGCAGCGCATTGGCTATCCCTCGCCGCGTTTTGCGGTCAGGGTGCGTCTCAGGACGGTCTGAAAAGGCTAAAGATTGAGTCTGTTCAATCACCCCATCCTGCACTTATGGCAGAATGGTGTTGTTTTAGAGCTTTCATGCGCTATAATCCTTCAAGGTTTATGCCTAAGCCCTCCGTCGCCCTGGTACGTTCCGCCAAGATACAGACCAGTGTGCCGGGGGGCTTTCCTATTTCTGCAATAGATAATACTCAGTCGTCTCTGTTCTGCCAAGTTCAAAAACGCTGTCCGTTACCCGCCTACTGCGTATAATTTCCTGATCTTCCCTGCATTTTTTGACGTGTTTTTGAGCTACGTCATATTCCGGCCCTGCACAGCAATATTTGGTTACCGGTTTACATCGTTGTTAATGCTGCGTTTGTTATTTTCAGGCGGGTGGCGGCCCCGCCTGATGTGAATCACTCGCCCAACGTTTTTTCTTTTACGATTTCCCGCTCTACCTGATGCAAACGCTCGGTCATGGTGTGTGCTTTGGCGACTTCCCGCACAGCATCCCGCATGGGATCGTGCGTTGGATGACGCAGCATCTCCGGGAACGGCTTCTCATCGTTCTCCTGCGCCGGTTTGCCGGCGGCCGCTTTGATGGCGGCAAACGGGTCATCAGGTTTCTGGGAGGCCTGCTGTTTCACTGCCGCCTCGGCTTTCTTCGCCTCTTCCTCGGCTTTACGGACTTCCTCGGTCGGGATAAACGGCAGGGGGTCTTCCTGGGGTTTGCCGGCCTTATCCAGCGCGTGCGGGTCAATCACGGTGTTGCCGCCAAGGATGCGCTTGAGATTAACGGGTTCGCCTTCGCCGGAAAGGCGCACCAGAATGCCGCTGTCCGGGTATTGCCGGGCCAGGGTCAGCGCCTCCTCCATGCTGCCGGCAATGCGCACTTCTCCGCCCCGGCTGTGCTGCAACGCGGCAAATTGCGCCTCGTTACTGCCGATAAGCCGGGGCTTGCCCGCCATTGCAAGGCCGCCTTCACTCTGTGTGATTTCATCGAGATAGGCCCCGGCCTGCCGCCCGTTGCGGTCAAACACCGGTAACGCGAGGTGCGGGGCCGGGTATTTACGGCCGGGCGCAATAAACCGGGCCTGAGAGTCGCCCTCCAGGCCGCTGGTTTTCAGCAGGTTGCGCCCCAGGCCGGTATCAGATAACGGCTTGGCGGTGGCCAGGAGCTTGTCCACGACGCCCCGCGAGTAGTCCTCTTTTTCATGCAGGACATCGTGCGCCGAACGGCGTGACGGCGAGTCGTTAACCTGTTTGAGCCACTTATCCAGCCCGTCCGTGTATACCTGAACGTGTTCTTTGGCACGCGACAGCGCCACATAAGCCCCTTGCTGGGTCGCCAGCTGCCGGCGGCCGCCCTCGGTGCCTTCCAGGGCGATCACAAACGGCTGGCTGGCACCCTGTGCGCCGTGGGCGGTAATGGCGTAGGCCAGGTCAATATGCCGGTCTGCCGTCTCGGTTTGCGGCATCAGCGTCTTCTCCAGCGTGCCATTGGTGAGCGTGATCTGCTTCTCGTCCAGCGCCTTGACTTCCCAGAGGGTATTGGCAGTGTGCCCCCGCTCTTTGTCCGACCGGGTAAAGCGCACTTTGTCCCCGACACTGACCTTCAGCGCATAGTTCTCAAAGAGTGAGATATCCTGGGTGCTGTTTTCAAAGTTCGACAACAGGCGCGTGTTCCCCTCCTGGTCATGCAGCATAACCGTGCCCGCTTTCAGGTCGGTGTTACCAACGCTGTAGTAGGTGTTATCCAACAACACGCTTTTGTCCTGGTGCCCGGCCCAGCCGGCTGCCGAACGCAGTTCGTTGGTGCGCACAGAAACGGGGTCTAAAATATCGACCTGTTTTTCCAGGCTGCCCAGCGCCCCTTTTTCAAACAGCGCCTCATGCACCCGGCTATTGATCTCATGCCGGTCAGCATTGAGGTGCGCCACAATCAGCGTGTTCTCGCGGGCGGCCTTCGTGCGGCCGGTGTAGTCCTGTGTAATGGCCTCAATGACATCCGTTGGCCGCCCGGACACGGCAGCCTCCGCCTCTTTTTTTTCATCCGATGCCGGCCCGAGAGTTCCTAGCAGGCGGTCTTCTTTATCCGCCCGCTGTTGCGTCTTAAATTCCATGACCGATGCATCCGGCACCCAGGCGTCGGCCTCACGCGGCACCTGCGCCGGCGTAACGGCGCGTATCTCCCCGATGGCCCGACCGTGTTGGCCTTCTATCATGCTGTAAATCGCCGGGCGCAACGCCGGCGTCTGGCGCACGATGTCTTTCATGATGGCGACATCCGCCACGCTGCGCTGCTGTTGCAGCGTGAACGGCGCACCGCTGTCGATGGCCTGAAGCTGGGCTTTATCCCCACTGGCAATCGCCCGCCCGTTGCCCTGCGCAATCAGCTTGTACGCGTCCGCCATATCCCGGTTGCCGATCATGGAGCTTTCATCAATCAGGAACACCGTGTTGTCAAAACGCACGGTTTCGCCTCCCTGCGCTTTCTGGCGGGTTTCATACAAAAACGAGGCCAGGGTCTGTGCTTTGACGCCCGCATCCTGCATCTCATGCACGGCCCGGTGGGTGGGCGCGAGACCGATCACCTCCGGGCGATCTGTTTCAGGCAGGGTCTCCAGCGCACCCAGCACCGCCTTGAACTGCGTGGTTTTCCCCACACCTGCATACCCCTGAATGGCCAGGAATCGGTCGGGGCTGTTTAAGATGAGGGTGGTGGCGGCTTGCTGGCCGGACGTCAGCCCATCAAGCGTGTTGGCCGGGATCGCGGCCATCAATGGCTCCACGCTGTCTTTGCCTTCGGCAATGGTACGCAGGATAGCCTTTTCCATCTCATAGCTTTCCCGCGTCACATACTTCACCTGCCCGTCACCTTTCAGCGCCTTGTTACTGACCACAATCAGGTCGCCGACTTTCTCCTGTCGGGTGACCTCAGCTTTTACCGCCTCAAGCGTGATCCCCGGCGTCCAGCCCAGGGAGCCGCCGACTAAATCCAACCGGCTGAACACGATGTCTTCCTGCATGGCCCGCCCGGTGCCCAGGCGCACTGACTGCTCAACCGGCGTATAGAGGCTGTCACGCTGGAATTGCATGGCGCTGTCTAAATCGTCGCGGCCGGCCAGGGTTTTCACCTGCTCACTGGCAATCTTAAACAGCGGGTTGCCGGCAAGGCGTGCCTCCGCTTTCTCCTGCGGCAGGGCGGTATAGAGGCTCACGGACTCACCGCTGCGTGCCAGCCCGTTCAGGCCGGCTTCACTCAGGTCTTTCGCGGCGGTCGCCGCCAGTACCTTGTGCGTGTCGCCCACCGTGGCCCCCAGGCTTTCTACATAGCCGTGCGAGAGTTTCAGCGCCCGCGACGTATCCAGCGTCAGCGTAGTGCCGTTGTGCTTTACCGTTAACCCAGTGTCTGACACGCCGGTGACCTGTACCTGGTCACGCGCTTTCAACGCCCCTTTCTCCTCACGCCCCAACACCTGCAAGGTGTCACCTTCGGCCACGCTGAGCGTCTGGGCTTTATAGAGGCTCCAGTGGCTGTCTAGTTTGCTGATTTTCTCTACCCGGCTTTGGCCTTGGGCGTCCTTAAGCGTCAGGGTATTGGACATCTCGGTGACCCGGTCAATGGTGTAGCGCGTCATGGATTTAGCCTCGCTGTCCCAACGCTCCATTACCATGCCCGGCCGGTAACTGTCGCGCTGATGGCGGGTCTTGCTGTCTAACCACACCGGCTGAAGCACATTCACGGCCTTATCTTCGCCGGTCAGCGCGCCTTTCTCCCGCAGCGCATCCCGGATAGAGGCGGTCAGCGTCTGTTGCTCTCGCACGCCGTTGACCTGCGCCAGTACCGGCTCGCCGGTTGTTTTCAGCGCGGCATACTCCTGCGCCAGGGCCTGATAGCGCACCCGTTTATCGGGTTCGCTGATAACCTGTGCCGTGGCCTGGGTGCTGCCGTAGTAGCGATAGCGGTTTACACCGGCCTCATTCAGCACTGACAGGGCATTCCCGGTGCCTTTGCGTTTTTCCGTGTCCATAAACAGCAGCTGGACCGACTGGTTCTGCGCGTGCTCCAGCAACAGCAGGGTATCTTTAAGCGACAGCTTTTCAGCCTGGTCAACGATAAGCGTGCTCTGTACCGGCAGGCTCATCTCCGCACTGAGGGCTGAACGCGGTAACAGGTGCTCGGCCAGCCGCGTATCCTGCGCCAGAAATGTTTGGCTGCGGTTATCGGCGCTTAATACCGAGACGTGACGCCCCTGCTCTTTCGCCATGCCTACCGTCTCGGCCAGCCGGTCTCGTTGCACAGAGGCTCCCCCGATCCCGGACAGCACAGCAATCGGCGATTTGTCCTGCGCCAGCACCGAGACCGCATCGGAATAGGGCGCGGTTCGTTCGGTGGCCCGCTCTGGGAATGTCAGCACCTTATGGTTGGTTTTAATTTCTTTGGCCAGTGTGTGGATGCTCAGCTCATTCAGGAGGTGAATATTGGAGGTAAAAATGCCCTTCTCTTTGTCCAGCGGGATAAGGGCCTGTTGCTCAATCGCCCGGTCGATGCCGGCACGGGCGGCTACAAACACGCCCGGCTCAGCCGGCAACTGCCCCACGGTTTTTGCCAGCACGTCTGAGTAAGTAAACTGCACCTTGTTATCACTGAGTAATGAAATGGCATTGCTCACCGCCGTCTGCATATCAACCGATTTGGCCGGATTGGCCGTACCGGGTACGGGTACGGGCACCGGCTGGCTGCCGGGCGTCCCAGACAGCGCATGAGCGGATGGGGCTGCCGCTTGCGGTGCTGCCTGCTCACGGTCTTTGGCCTGCGCCTGATAGGCACGGAGATCAAACCCGGTGGCATTCAGTTTTTCTTCCCATTCCGCTTTTAGCAATGTCGGGTCGGCGGCGACTTTCGCTTTACGCGTGTCCATCGTCGCCACATCACGGGACTTAAGCGATGCCTCTTCACCGGCTGCCTCGCGGATACTTTGACTGCGCTGAGAGAACGGCTCTACCGGCACCCCATCCATTTCCCACAGACCGTTCCTGCCGCTGTCATGCGTTTTAAAACCCATTTCCTCTACGCGTTCCCGCAGGGCATGGCGGTAGATATTCCCCAGGGCTACCTGGTTGCCCAGTACCGTTTCCGAAAAACCACTTTTGCCTTTGGTATCGCTGGCCAGCGCCCGCCATTTGCCTTCGGCAAAGGTGGCATTGACCACCAAAGCATGGGTATGCAGCTGGGGGTCAAGATCACGGGAGGTATCATGGTTAAAGAGCGCCGCCACGATATTGCCGGTGAGTTCCGTGCTCATCACTTTGTTATCGGTGATCCGGGCACTGGCTAGCCCTTCCACTTCTTTCATTGCAATCTCAACGGCCCGGTTATGCGCCGCGACAAAGCGTTCATCACCGGCAATCAATGCCATCATGGAGACGCTTTTCGGGGCGCTGAACGTCAGATCATACCCTGCCCGGTGCGTCTCTTTGCCGTCTACCATGCGTGATAGCGAATTGCCGTCCGGCAGGCGGCCATACAGTACCTTGGTTAAATCGAGGTTCTCTACCCGGCCTTCCAGCCCCAGCGCTTTTGCCCCTTCGCCTACCCAACGGGACTCCAGGCTGCCTAGCACGTAGTAGTTATCTTTGTCGCTGTAATAGCCGGCGGCACCGCCGGCAGATTTAATGGTGCTGAAGCTCATCATGGCAG
The DNA here is from genome assembly GCF_005491205.1 of Nissabacter sp. SGAir0207. NCBI lineage: Bacteria > Pseudomonadati > Pseudomonadota > Gammaproteobacteria > Enterobacterales > Yersiniaceae > Nissabacter > Nissabacter sp. SGAir0207. The sequence continues at coordinate 17,360 of NZ_CP028041.1, read as the reverse complement.
GTAATCCTCCATGTCAATGGAATGCGATTCACGCTCATGGCGACTGTGGTTAATGTTGACCTCTTCCCGGCGCACGGCTTCCTGTGTACGCGCATTGCGTGTGGTCGTCGTCCCCCCCTGTTCTTCTTCCCCGTCCATCATTTCCAGGTAGGAGGCGTAGGCATTTTCATCTACGATCTCGCCATCCTCCGTGACCCCATCCGGGCGGCTCATGGACATTTCATTCTCCCTTCCTCCCGTGCTCCCTGTAGCCGCAGTGGCTGCTGCCGTTGCTGCTGTTGCTGCTGTTGCTGCTGTTGCTGCTGTTGCAGAGTTTTTCTTTGTTTTTGCAGGGACAGTTTTTTGACGGGTAGGCTTTTTCACCTTTTCTTCAATAGCGGGGGAAGAGAGTGCGCCTTGGGAAACGGATACTTTTTGCGGTTCCTCAACGGTCGGAGCGGCCGTGGAGGTTACGGCAGGTATTGCCGGTTGCTGAGCCGCAGACTGCGCTGCCTCAGCCGGCTCGGTTGCCGCAGCTGGTGCCGTAAACAGCCCGTTGAACAGCGCACTGTCGCTGTCACGCACTTCCAGCTCTTTTTCGATGATCTCATCCAGGCTGTCCTGCACCTTACGCTCAATAAACTCTTCCGCCACGTCCGGGCGGCTCACGTACTTCAGCTGCATTTTCACCACCGGGTAAGCCCCCGGCAGAGTAATGAAGCAGGCAAGGTCAGGGAGGTTTTGCACATCGCTGTACGAGACAACCGGTACGCGCTCTTCGTCTTTGCCGGAACTTAAACCGTCACGCACTTTGTCGTTACCAAAGCTGGTCTGCTCGCTGAATTTCAGCCGCACGGTCTCGCCCAGCTCTTTCTCCACGAACTGCGCCACGCCGGCACTGGGTGAACGGAAGAAAAATTTGGTGTTCAGCAGGTCAAACATACCTTCAGCCGCCTGGCGGCCATACACCTCTTCAAGCTGAGGGTAAGACTGGAACCCCAGGCCAAAACAGCCGCCGAACTTACGGGCCTCAGCCATGATTTCCGGCAGACCCGGCAACTTATGCAGGGATTTCAGCTCGTCATACCAGAACCAGACGCGGCGGTGGCGGTTCTCGCCCATCGACATTAGGCTGTTGGCCGCAATCGAGAGCCACATGGAGATCACCGGCTTCAGGGACTCATGATGGCGTTGATTGGAGGTGATAAACAGCCAGCCATTCTTCTCACCGTCTTTAACGCCCTTCATCCATTCACGGATGGTGAAGGCCGGCTTGCCGGATTTTTCGATGCCCTGGAGGTAGCGCATCGCCTTGACGTAGTTGGTGAGTACGCTGCGGATAGAGATAGCGGTTTTTTCAATTTTACCGTCTACCAGGGTTGAAGCGGGTGTGCCGGCTAGGAACTGGCGCAGCTGGTCGAGGTTGATCGCCAGCAGGGTACGCAGCAACTTGTTGTAGGAGCGATCTTTGTCATTGCGCAGGCGATGGGTGCCTTCTGCAAAGATGGTGCGCGCTGATCCCTGCCAGAACGGGTCTTCAGACGCACCCATTGGGATAAGGGTATTAGCAACGGTCTCTAAATCAGAGAGCGTCGGGCACTCGGCCCACATATCCCAGTTGGCACAACGGGTGTCATAGGGGTTCAGGATGATGTCGGTCTTTTCATCATAAAACTCGCGCACAAAGGTGCAGCCTTTGTCATAGATAATGACCAAATCGCCGCGCTCCCGGCACTGTTCCAAGAACTTGCGGATAAGCTGTGATTTACCCGAACCCACGGTGCCGTGCATGGCAAAGTTTTGGATTTCACTGTCTTTAACGATCGGCAGTGCATCGACTTTGATATCAGATGCTTTGCCCTGCTTTTTCATCATGCTGGCAACGGCCTTGGGATCTTCACTCAACACCCGGCCGCCCAGGATTTCATCCTGGCTCTGCTTTTTGCCGGTATGGCCTAAATACCAGTAAAAAAGCATCCCGCCCGCGGTAATAATGGCAAATCCAATCAATGCGCTGATCACCAATTCTTGGATCAACATCGTTCCACAATAGGTGGTGTACGCATCACTGAGTATTTGCGTGCCGGTATAGTTGAGGGTTTTACCGTAATAATCGAGCTGGTAAGTTGGCTCATGGGTCATATGCCGCATCATAGGGTGCAGGCTTTTTACCCACCAGTACATAGCGCCATTTTTTATATTCTGCATACTCATGCGCATTAACAACGAGCCTACCGTCAACAGCGCCAGAAGAATAATGGCCCAATAGGAAATAATGTTATTTATTTCTAAAAACATGCGCATACGCATAAATGTGACCTGGCCGCCCTGAGTCACATCACGGGCTTTAAGACTCATATTTACATTCCTTAGGCAAAGGGAGGGCTTGTGCAGATTTATGCACAAACCCAATCTTATGGAAAATTTAGGTTATTTTGGCGTCAGCTCTTTAAAGATTCCCCACCCCTCCATCTCTTTATCAGAGCGCTAAGAATGGAGATATCATACCTACTGATATCTAACAAAAATAAAAAATAGAATAAAAGCAATGTGATCAACTGAATTACACTAGAGCCAAACATAGGATCTAAGTGAAGGCTTATTGATGAAACCCCCACAATGACATTGACCAACGCCCACGCCAGTGAAAAAATTAAAACTTTGTTTTTTAACATTTTAATAATTACACTTTGATCTCTAATTTTTTTAGGGATAGACAGATACTTCGCGGATAATGAAAAAGACGACAAGAAAACAATGAGTCCTAGCACTAGGGTGAACCCTATGCTTGCACATGCAAATAACCTATCCATCTTGCCACCGCTCATATGCGGATAAGCAACAAAAAACTGCCAAACTGTCATACCCACCATTACTCCGCCACCAAACTTAATGCATTCTAAAAAAGCAGGAACTTCAACCTTCTCTTTCGAAAGAGAAATGATTATTTCTTTGATGTCATTCTCAATAATTTCATTAGTTATTTTCATAGCACCCCCTTTCATTCATTATTAAGTTTTTCAGACTGAGTGATAATCTGATCTTTTGCTTTTTTCAGTTGTGGATCTTCCTCACCCTGGTCTGCCATCGCTTTCCCATAGCTTTTATTAAACCCCCCTTCAGCCATAGCATGTGCTGCACTCAAACCGGATTTTTCAGCCTGTATATCATGCTTGCTCTCATCGATATATGAATTAGAGTTAGCAATCTTCTCATTACTTTTATCTACTAATGCATCTACCTGAGTAGCACTATCACTTCGAATATTAGAAGAGCTAGCCCGCTCATTGATTTCGTCTTCACCTTTTTGGTAAGCGCTGGAGATATTATTCATACTAGGTTGTTCTACTGATGCCAACCCATCATTCAAATTATTACGATCTGAGTTATATTGCCCTTCAACTCGACCTCGCATTTTTTCCTCCATAAACTGACCAGCAAGTTGTTCGCGTTCACTACGTATACTTTCATTTTCAGTGTTTGTCAGAATCTGATCTGCCTGTTCTGGTCGTTTTTCCTGTACATAATGCACAAACTCTTGTGCATAATTTCCTTGAACAGAAGCACTAGTTGTATCAGATGCTGATGCCATCTGACTGTATTCATGGCTACGGTTTAGACTGGTTGTGTACTGCTGGTACTGACTATCAGCTACACTAAAACTTGTACCCAATTGTTCGAGCAAGGAATTAGCCTGGTTATTAGCATGGCTACCTGATTGGTTAGTACGATAACTCTGCACGGCATCCATTCCTTGCTTAAAGTCTTTAGCCTCTTGGGTGGAGTGATCGGCTGAATTATCATTTGCACGATTTGCAGAGTTGCTTGTGTTATCAGAAGAACCACTGCTTTTTGTTAAATCTGCTTTTGCATGAACATCAGCTTGTCCAGCAACACCAGTCGCTAACCCTCCAATCTTTCCAAGAATATGTCGATCAGAGTTAAAATTGACACTTCCCTGTATGCCCGCACCAATTTGACCACGACTTGTTTTATCCATAAGCTCATTCCAGGCTTGGGACTCACTGATATGGTTACGTTCGGCATAGCTTTGCGCTGCGGAAAGCATCTGGTTTACGCCCTGAGTCTCTGATGTTCCTTGTGAACTGTCTGCACCGCTGGTTACCGTAGAGCTGTTGCCGGCTTGGCTGGAGAACTGTTTCGCCTGGTTATAAGCCGTATTGCTGGTATGGTTAAAGCCAGACAGTGAACTTTCCGCTTCCACCTGGCTCTCCCTGGCTAGCCTTTGGGCCGTTGCACTCGCCGTATGTCCGAAGTTGATGTCAGTTGCCAGTTTCGACATGGCCGGAGCCGCGTTATAGACCGAGTTGCCGTCATTGGTAATGGTCTTCATCGCCCCGCTGCCGGTCTGTGACGTCATCTGCCCATTAGCAAACGACGAGTTGGTGTCCCATTTAAAGCCATTGACGTTATCGGTCTGCATATTATTAAACGCCCAGGTGCCGTCCACCGCCTGCGAGGCCGACTGGGTCGAGGCTCCCTGCATCGCTGACCCCAGGTAGCTGCCCGCCTGCGACACCGCCTTGTGCATCCCAAAGACAATACCAGCCGCCAAAAACGGGATAGACAGCGCCAGCCAGCCTGCCGTGGTGCCGATGTCAGAATAGACTTGCTGAAGCCGGGACAGGTTGGAGAGCGTTACGGCCATCTGCGCGGTATCGGACTGCAAATAGAAGTTCATGGCATTGTTGAGAATAGCAAACAGCAACGGCCAGCTTTGCAGATACACGATGCTGTAGACGTAGCCCATCAGCACATTCAGCGTCAGCACGTTAATCAGCGCCAGTGCGATCACTATTGGGAACATCCCAATCAATATGCCCATCAGCACCGTCTGCATGATAGGTAATTGGCGGGTGGCAATGTCGGCTGCCGTCGCCTGACTCATGCGCAATTTGGAATACGAGGTTTCTGTTGAGAGATTAACCAGGCTTGCCGTATCGCCGCTGCGGGAGGCCACGCTGGAAATACCTTTACGCAGGGCGCTCATGGTGACGTTCTGCTTCATGATATCGCTGGCGGTCTGGCTCGCCCCGTAGAAGTAGCTGTAACTGTCGCCCATCAGCTCCGCAAACAGCGGGGTCGCATCCGGGCGGCCGCCCATCAGACGGCGCACGTAGTAGCTGTAGGTTTCCCCGCCGGCCTGCGTATCCAGCCCCATGACCTGTTGCAGCTGGGCGGCAGCCCACTCGCAGGTCTGGAACGTGCCGGTGGTATCAAACACGCCGCGCAGCGGACTGGGCCGGGAGAAAATCAGTGAATAGGGGTCGGTGGTGTTCATCAGCTCATACAGGGTGTATTTGTGATTGAGCATTATGTCACCCACCACGCAGTTCTGGACGTAACTGGAAAACAGCGCGGTGATCTGCGGATTGGTGGAGAGGAAATCCGTGCTCTTACCCATCAAATCCGCGCCGAACAGCATCCCGGTTTTGCTGTAGCTCAGTGCATCCGGCTGGTGAAAGACCAACTCATACGCTTCAACCAGGTTATGCCCGATAGAGGTGATAAGGCTGAATGGCCCGCTTATACCGACCGGCACATTATCCACCTGATACACCTCGGTGGGCGCGGACAAATCGATAATCTGCACCGGGCGCTTGACGTTGATAAGCACGCTGGTGACCAGCACCAGTGCTCCCATCCACTTCATATACAGCATCAGGTCACGCCCTTTGATGTACGCGATAGCGGTCGCCACCACAGAAAGCGTCCCGGCAATCGAGGCAATGGTTTCCCATCCGCTGCTCTGCATAAACGTGGCGACCGCATTGAGCGAGTCGCGATACCATGCGCCGCCGGAAATAGTGTAGATGGTATCCATTAGTAGCCCCCGAAGCGGTAGTTGTCCTGATACTGGGTAAGCAGGTTGCTGGAAACCTGCTGGCGCATGTAGTTCATCTGGCGGTCAACCACCATCAGCGCGTCCTGCTGCACCTGCACGCGGGTCTGCATCTGCGCAATATTCTGGCCCGCTTCAGTCAGGCTTGCCTGAAGCACATCCATCGCCGGCTGCGGATAGTTTTTGCCAGCCAGCATCACCCGCGCCTGCTGGATCATCTCCGTCATATACTGCATCAGGATGTCATAGCTAATGTAGTCGGCCAGCTGGTAAAGCAGGGTGTTCGCCACCCCCAGTGACTGCGGGTCTACCAGATACTTCAGCACCGGCACCTTGGTTGACGAGATAAAGCCCTTCTCTTTCTCCGTCAGCGCCTCATCCGTGATGGCTTTGCTCTGGATACTGGTGAGCATGGCGCGCACCTGGCCGTTGAGCGCATTGGCGGCACTGATGGTGACCGTGCTCAGCGTGGGGTTCAGGCAAAGATCACTGGTATCACAGGCATAGATTTTGGCGCTGCCGCCGTTCATCATCGCCGTCAGAATGTCCTGGTTGGTGGTCAGCGGGGAGAGCGGGGTAATGCCGCCTTCACTGTTGAAAATCAGCGTCCCGGTCAGGCTCATGGCAAACTCTTTCAGCTCGCGGTTGCCGTCAAACACCCGGTTACTCTCCAGGGAATCCCAGATCAGGTTTTTGTTTTTCAGCACCTGATCTTTCTCTGCCGCACCGGCCTTATCCGTGACGCTGTTATATTCCCCGCCCACCGTGCAGCCCTGGCGTGACGCCGCCCAGTCAGAGAACAGGTTGGATTCGCCGGCGATGTCCTGGCAGACCTTGGTTTGGGCGACTTGGGTACGCGGCCACAGCCCGCCGACAATACCCTGCGCCGCCTGACACGAAGACATATTGCTGCTGTTGATGTCCGAGGCCATCTTTTGCAGGAAATCTTTGGCCTGTTTCATCTCCGGCACCGTGGTCTGCAAGGCCAGATCGAAGAAATAGCCGGCGGCATTGCTCATGATCTGCTTCACGTAACGCTGGAACTGCTCGCCGTTAATAAATGAGAACGACCCCAGGTAGGCATCGATGCCGCCGCACCCGGCGTTCACATCCGGCAGCGCCATCGAGATAAGCTGCACCTGTTTGACCGAACTGCGCGCATACAGCGAGCCGCCGCTGGCGTAGCCGGCGGCCTGCCCCTGCCAGACCTGTGGCGAGGAGGTGTTGCTCTCAAAGCCCAGCTTGCCAAAAAAGGTATTCATGTCGCTGTTCACATCGGCCATCGCCGCCGGCGTGACCAGCAGCGCCCCCAGTACCATGCCTTTCCACGTTTTCATTGCTGGCCTCCTTGCAGGGCAAACAGAAACACCTCATCAAGCCGGCTTAAAAACATCGGCTGCTCAACCGCGCCCTGCAACAGCGGGAAGGTGGCCATCGTGTTCACGTTGACCAGAAATGTCGTCGGGGTCGCGACCGGTAGCCCGGCAAAGAACTCTTTCATGACCTCCGGCGTGGCCATCAGCGGAGACGGGTACGTCGGGTCCCCCTGGCCATCGAGTGAAAAGGCCATCACCTCAAAGCCATGCTGCTCAGCCGTGGCCTTTAACACCGGGTCGAATTTATGGCAGTAGGGGCAGCTGGACTGGATAAACACCACGACTTTCCAGTTAGCCAAGTTTACCCGCTGACCATTGGACAGCGGCAGCCAGCGGGCCGGTCGGGCTGCGGTGGTAGAGACTGAGGCGGGCGCGGCCGGCTGTGCTGAAACAGCGCTTTTTTCCGCGTCCAGCGCGGCGATCTCCTCCCAGGTAGAGGCATGGGCCAGTGAAGACAGCAACAACAGGGCTAACAGGCTTTTTTTCATCATCCGCGCCTCAGAAGTTAGGTTTGAAACCGGTGGCGACGTTTAAAAAACGCCGGGCCAGGTCATCTTGTGAAATAAAGCCATAGGCCAGCGGCTGGATGCGCTCTCCTTTGGGATCAACCAGGAACATGGCCGGGAAAAACGACACGCCCAGCCGCTGCGCCTGCCCGCTGTCATACCGGCTATTGGGCAAAGACGAACTCAGCATGCCGTCAACCGACACCGGGATAAGCGCGATGCCGTTGCTCTCACTGAAGCTTTTCACTACCTGCGCCAACTGGTTATCCATCGGCTCTTTGCCGCGGTAGAAGAAAAACACCCCGTACCGGGAGGCGATCTGTGCAATGGCCGTCTTTTCCTGTGCCCGATCGGCGGCCAGCTGGGTTTTCGCCGTGCCGTTGTAGTGACTGTATTTGAGGTTGTAGTCCAGCTCCGGGTGCGCCAGCATCGACTGTTGGGCCACCATGCTGAATTTGCCGGCCTGCTCCGTCCAGAAATCCTGATAGCGCTTAAAGCGTGCGAAGTTCTCCACGGTCGGCTCCATAATGGCTATCGCCAGCGACTCTTTGGTTTTCTTCTGAAGGTCAGCCATTTGCTCCATCGCAGACATCGCCGGTGCCGGTGAGGGGGCGGTTGCCTCCGGCTCCTCTTCCTCCTGCGGCTCGTTGTACCAGTGCCAGCCCTGCGGGTCGGTGAGCGTCGTGTCTGGGGCATCTTGCGCGTGGGCGGGCAGAGACAACGCCAGCAGCATTAACAGCGTCTTTTTCATTGCGTCCCGGCCTCCACTTTCGCGGCAATCTGCGATTTCACCCGCTCAATCAGCGCATTGTCTTCAGGAATAGCCGAGCCGTTTTCCAGATCAGCGTAGAAATTCGAGAAATCGAGTTTCTCAAAATTGATGGCCTGTAACTGCTCAACCGTGATGCCGTTGCAGTCAGGTGACTCCGGGTCACCGAACCCGATGCCCAGCTGCCACTGCCGGCCCTGCTGCTGGACGATTTGCGCCAGCTTGGATTCAAACACGCAATAGGCGCGCTTTTTCTGAACGCATACGCCCAGCACCTTGGTGCTGCAATATTCACCCACATCTACTGTCAGTAACCGTTCACGGGCCTGCCCCAGAGCCTTTTCTTCGCTGTTGCAGTGGGCAAGCCCGACATCACTGCCCCAGCCCCCGCCTTTGCAGCAGTTGTTAAAACCGGCTGACGCTTTGCGACAGGACTGTCCGTTGCCGGTAAAAGCGCGCACGTTGATACCGTTCAGCTCAGCCACATCCTTGCCGGCGGCGGCCACGGCGGCCAGCTGGGAAATGGCGGTTTTGAAGTCATTGGTATTGCCGGAGGCAACCTGCGCACAGGAGCCGTCCGTGCAGAAAAACTGCCCGCCGCATAGCATGCCGCTGCCGGAGACCTTGGTTTCACACGAGTAGGTGGCGTTCTCATGCAGGCAAAAGCCGTCAAGTGAGTACGCACATTGGCGGGTAGCCAGTGTGCAGGCGGCGTTATTGACATAAGGCGCGCAGCTACCTTCATCCGCAGTCTGGGTACGGTAGGTATCCGTATAGCCCCAGCAGTCGCTGTGTACCGTGTACGTTTTCCCATCGACCACCACGCTGCGATCGCCGCCGGCAACCGTGCATTCCGTGCTGGTCAGCGCGCCCTGTGCTTTATCGAATGGGCAGTTTTCAGACCAGGCCACCGTGGGCACCCAGGCTTTTGTGGCGACGCGTACCATCAGAGTCAGCACAAAGTGGTACTTCATGTTTTTGTTTTGCCAGATAGTGGCGGTGCTGGCGACATCCCCGGCCCGGTTAAGCACGACAATCGGCATGCCCTCGCCTTCGGCAAAGGATTGGCCGATGGGCAGACTCGCGCTGCCGCTCTCATTGTTCATTGCCACGCGCTGGCCCAGGGCCGTGACGGTCATAAACCAGGCCGAATTACCAAATGCCAGGTTTTTCCAGGAATAGCTGATACTGGCGCTCATCACCTGTCCAGCTAGCATCGGGTAGGACACCATGAATTGCCCGTTGGTCACGACAAAACGCAGTGAGGACGAGTCAATAGTGAGCGTGCGCAGTTCGGTCGAATCTTCGTAATGCCCGGTGATGGATGCGGTACGCGTACAGGTCTGGGACACATTGGTATCGCGCTCACAGACATAGTTGGTGAAGACCGATTTGTTCACGGACGCCGCCGTGCAGTTATCAAAGGTGCCGTTGGTAACGCTCTCCGCTGTGCTCTGCGCATCCGTGCCGGCGGCAATAAATGGCGCGTCCATCGAAATCGCCTCGGCCGGATTATTGAGCATCGAGCTGGTCACCGCCTTCCCCGCCTCGCTGTTGGTCAGCACCTGGTTACCCTGCGTATCGAGGTTGGTGCTGGGCGTGGTCACGCCGCCGTAGTAGCCGCTCTCGCTGGGTCTGGCGTTATAGTTCGGCAGAGTGTCGGCTGGCTTAAAATTGCTCAGCGCCTGGGTGCCTTTGTTCTGCACGCTACCCGCGTACTGGCTGCCCGCGTCATAGTCACCGTTGGCCCGGCTGCTGCCAGCAAGCATTAGCATGATCATCACCCCGGCCACCGTCCTCATTCTTCACCTGCCGCCGTTAACAGCGCTTTTGCCACATCTGCGCACTCGCCCTCTTCCGCCACCTTTTTCAGCGCCTGCGCCAGACGGATATTCCCTGACACCCGGTCATAGGTGCCGGGGCAAATCACCACCAGGGCTGGCACCGCTTTGATGCCGTAAGTGGTAAACGCCGTGGGATCGACCTGCACCCCACCGCGCTTATCCTCTTTCACCAAATCAAAAATCGCGGTCGCCGTCTGGCGGAAATCGTTGTTAATCAGCCCGCGCAAGGTGGCTGGGACACCAAAACGTGCCGCATCCTCAATCAGCGTCTTCACGCCTTCCGGTGGAATAGAGAACGACACAAAGTAGAGCGCCTTGGGCACCGGCTTCTCCTCGCCACCCGCGGCCTGCATCTGTTGCCGGCGCTGTTTCAGGCTGTTCAACCAGGCACCGTCCTGTCCGCTCAACGGGGTGGCCGGGGCCGGGGAGAAGTTCAGGGCCGGCGCATGTTCCCGCACTGACTCGCCGGCACTGATCTGCTGGTTGATAAAATCCTGTGTTTCAGAGGGAGCCGCCCATGCACTGCTGACTACCAGGCCCGCTGCCATCACACCGAAAATGTGTTTCATGTCTCCCTCCTATAAAAAGACGCAGTTACGTTTACGCCACATTAGATACCCGAAGTTTTTGCGGCTGTTTGGCGGGTTATGACCGGCTTCCCAACGCATCACGGTCTGGCCTACCGGGTGGCACTGGGCCACATCCGGGTACATGTTCACCATCTGATAGCGCCAGCGCTCTTTGGGCATAATCGGTGAGGGGTACTCGTAACACACCGCCGTGTCCTGCCGATGGAGTTCATGATCAGCCCCTGGCGGTGCAGCTTGAACGCCATACGCTCAGAGAGCAGCACCGAGGATTGCAGCGGGCTGAATTCGTTGGAGGTGTAGCCGGTAAAGGGGTACATGCTGCCGTGGGAGCCGGCGCACCAGAACAGGTAATCCAGCGGCTTGTTGACGGCGCTGGCCAGCGCATCGGCCGCGCACGCCCCCTGTGCTATTACGTTGCCGAACAGCATCGACTCCGGGCTGATAATCAGCGACAGCGAACTGTCATTCCACATCGGATCAAGTTCACTCAGATAGCCGATATCCATGTCCCCGGATTGCAGGCAACCCAGTGAGGTAATGATGTTGAGCCAGTAGGTCACGGGGTATTTGTACCAATGGACGTGATAGAACGCGCCGGCCGTGGGTTTGTCACTCTGGCCGGCCGTGCCGGTGCCGATTTTCCCGACGTTCAGGTTGAAACCACCCAGGTTCACCATGCAGTAAGGTGACCGCGTCACGTCCGTAAGCGCCATCGGCTCCCAGTAACCAATCGCCAGCCCCACACGGTATAAAATGCCTACCGGGCAAATCTGGATGGGGCTGGACGGGTTGGCCGTGTCCGGCACGCTCCCGGATGACACCGCCACACTGCCGATAGACAACGGAAAAATACACGACCAGCAGACATCCGTAATGGGGTTCACAAACCGCCCCTCGCATTCCGGGTCAGCGGCCTGTGCCAGCGAGTTCATGCCAAACATCAGCACCAGGCACAACATCAGGCGTTTCATGGCTGTCCCTCCACGGCAAACTCATCCACCTGAAGGCGCTTCCCGTCCTTGGCGGCGGTCACGCGGGCTGGCACGGCTTTGAGGTTGAATTTCTGCGTCAGCACCCCGTCCTGATCAAAGTAAATGCGCGTGTCCAGCGCCTTTGTCGCCTCACGAATGTCCCCTTTCACCAGGATCACCTTCACTATGTCGGTCGCAGGCTTCTGTGCCGCATCCAGGCCACCTGGCGCGCATCATCGGCATCGATAAAATAGAGCGTCTGCACAAACGGTACGCTCTCCAGCGGGTTCACCTTCTGGCCGCGGTGCGCAAACACCACGCCGCGGGCATCCTTGATGTCCCGGGAGACGGTAAAGGTCGGGTCAACAAACCAGGTGCGGTCTTTCTGCGCAATCGCCAGCCCGTTCACCGGGGTGGGCCGTAACGTGTGCTCGATGACCCGCTGTTTAAACTCATCCTGTTTTTTGGCCAGCTCCCCGCTCTCCTCCATCGCTTCAAGACGGTCGTGGATAGTGGTCAGTAAATCTGGCTCGGTAATGGGGTACAAATCGCCCCAGGTGCCCAGATCTTTGGCTTGCGCCGTTGCGGTAACCAACAGGATGCCTGATAGGAAAACCCTCCACATTTTCATTGGGCACCCCGCATACGCCGGGCGATGTCGTGCTGGATTTCCGCCGTGATGTCCTGTGCACCGCCGACGACTGCCGGCTGCACCAGGATCAGCGCCTGATGATCGGCCTGGTACGCGGTCAGGCTTTCTGTCATGGCCGTGTTGAAGCGGCTCGCCAGCGCGGCACCCTGGGCATCGCTCAGCGAGGCTTTGGCAGACTGATCCATAAACGCATCCAGCGTGCCTTTCATATTGAACGCGACCACGGTCGGCGAATGTGCCTGCACAAGCCACAGCGAGATCCCGGCATTAAGTGCTGTGAATGCTGTAACTAAGAATCCTACTCTGGCCCATTTCAGATAACGGGCACGTTTTGACCGAGAGGCGGCAGCCGGCTCTGCCTGTGATGCCGGTGCGGTTGCCGTCTCCGGCAGCTGCATATCGGTCTGCGGGGTATGGGTTACATCTGCCATGCTTCCAGCTCCTCCATCTCATCAGGGAAGTTACGCTTTGCCAGCGCATACACTGCATCCTGGATATCGGTGCCCTTTTCGCGCAGCGCCCGGATGTACTCAAAGTCTTTGCCCTGGGAACTGAACATCGCCCGGCTCAGCGGATCAACGAACAGCCGGTGATAGGAGGTGATGTCATTAATGCGCAGCATAAATGAACTGAACCACTGGTCTTTCGCATCGCCGAATTGCCCTATCATGCGCCGCTCTATTTCACCGAACTGGTCAGGATCGCGCTGGTTATAGGCTTTGAATTCGGCTGCATCCTGCTTCAGGATGACTTTAAAGGAGGAGTTACCCCAGGCCGCCTTGGCGGCACTGGATGCATCGTCTGCGGCAAAGTCCTTGATGTTTTGCGAGATGGTGATAAACGACCCCAAGTGGCGCCGCACGGTGCGGTAGCCGGTTTCGATGAATGCGCCCACCTTGGCTGTCTTGAAGTTGAGCAGCTTCCAGCCTTCATCAATGACGCAGCACTTTTTCTGCGTGCGCGGGGAGCGGTACATCTTGTCTTCGATATAGATAATCAGCGAGAACATCACCGCGGCCAGCAGCGCGGGCTTGTCCTGCAACCCACCCAGCTCCAGCACCACAAACCGCGCGTCATCACGCAGCGAGGGTTCGTCACTGTTGAAATAATCCCCATAAATGCCGTCGGTGCAGTATGTCCCAGCAGCTTAATGATTTCATCCATGCGCCCCACAATGCGTTCAGACTGGTCACCGGCTATGTTTCGCCGTGCATCCTTCAGGTAATCCACAACATCATCGATACGTGCTTTGTTCTGCTTGCTTTGCCAGGCGGCCATCACGGCTTCCAGCAGCAGCACTTCATGCACCTCATCGAGCGTGCCGTTGGGGCTGGCCAGCACCGCCAGCTGGTCGCGGATACGCTCACCCGACTCGCTGATAGTGGTGATATTGGCAAACGGGTTGAATTTCAGTGTGCGCCCGTCGAGGTAAGTGCCGCCCACGTTTTCACAAAATGACTTGTAGCCGTCGCCCATATCAAACACCCAGCAGATCCCGCCGGAGTCGAGCACGCTGCGGATAATGGGCTGCACCAGCCCGGTTTTCCCTGCGCCTGAGGTGCCGGTCACTGCCATGTTGTAATTGGTGTTGCCCATGCCCTCGCTGTACAGATCCAGGAACGCCAGCTGATTACGGTAAGAGGGTGCCAGCAGGCCGCTGCGCCCCAGGCGGTTGTCCGCCACAACCGGCAGCAGGTTCACCACCTGCGTGCTTTCTGCCCGGCACGTCGCCCGCTGGACTTAATGTCATCCCATAGCCCTTCCCCGGCCATAAAGGGGAACATCGCCAGGTAGTTACGCATCTGCATATATTTGGGTGAATACAGGGTCAGGCCGTTTTTACGGAAGGTATTGATAACCTGTTGTTCACAGACCAGCGCCGCCTCATCGCTGTTTTGACAGAACGTGGTGATGTTGAAGTAGTAGCGCACCACGCAGGACTGGTTGCCGTTCAGACGCTCACGCAGCGCCTTCCATTCGGCAGCCTGATTGATCACACTCGGAAACAGCTTGGCGTACGTGCTGTTGGCCTTTTTATCCAGATCCAGATAACGCCCGGTGGCTTCCCGCTGCGTTTCACCTGGTCTTCCGCTTCCAGCGTAAAAGTCATCACAAAGGGCTGGCAATGGTCAAATCCGGGTTAAGCAGGTTGCTGATGTTGTCGCCGCCCTGCCAGAGCATAAAGATGTCCGGGTTGCTCTCCACCATAAAGTTCATCACGCGGGCGGTAGTCGCCGGTTTGCCCGGTGGCGACAGCCCCAGCAACAGGTTGTCCGGTGTCACCATCAGATCCAGGGTGCGATCGACGCACTGGCGGTTAAGTTCATCGTAGTCATTCACTTTGACGACCGGCGGGGTGAGCGTGTCCGGGTTGTGATTGGTTATCTCAGACAACACACTGACAAACGCTTCCCGTTCAACCACCTGGGTGCTTATCTTGGCGGACTCCAGCGTGGCGCGGAGCACCTTCATCAGGTGCATCACTTCCGTCTTCTGCGTATCATCACGGCGTTTTTGCTTGGTGCAAAAAGAGATAAACAGCCGGTAGTGGCGCAGCGTCAACGGCAGACCGGTAGGGCTATTGAACTGGTTTTGGGCCGCCCGCAGATAATAGGCGCGAGTGATATGGTTAAAACGCTCGGCGTGTTTCCCCGCCCAGCGAAAGTCTTTTAGCCGTCCTCAATCTGCTGGCCTACCGCTTTGCTCGACATCAGGTGAAACGTAATCGGCGTCCCACGCGGCAGTTTGGTACGCACCAGATCATCAAGCACTTTGACAATATGCTCATTCGCGCCAATCAGCGGCTGGGCTTCCAGCATAAACCCACGGTGGTTTTATTGATAAACAGCCCGGTGGTGCTGTCGTAAAAGCGGTACGGCAACATGCTGCTGAGCTTGGGTAGTTCATCTGCCCCAGTGTGCGGTTAGCCTGAACGGCCCGTCCGGGGTCTGGAAACCGGCAATCAGTCGGTTGATCGCGCCTACAATACGCTCCATAACGCTCCCTTACTCGATAACGGCCGGCATATGCCAGGCGGGTGCCGTCAGGACAAACGAGACCCGGCCGGGCTGGTGAAACACATCCTGGGTATCGACATACGGCGCTATCCAGACATTGGCGGTGCGCTCGGCGGTGCGCACCGGACGTACTTCGCCGCATCATGGCAGCGGCGGGGGCGCAGCTGGGGGCCGGCAGGGCGGTGCGCTGAAGTGGGCCGAACTCACGCGGGTCAGCGGCCGCGGGCCGGCGTCGATACCGGTGCCGGATGTACTACAGGCGCTGCGGGCGAGACCGGCCGGGTATAGGCGACCGGACGGCTTACCGGGCGCACCGCCCCGGCGGGTTAACCAGGGTAGGCAGCGCGGTCGCAGCCGGCTTTCCCGCTGCGCCCTCGGTGGCCAGACGCGCTTTCTCATTGGCCTGCTCCATCGTCATGCAGCGATCAGACGTGGTGGCGTTACACTCGAACTCACTGTCAACGCCGGCACACCCGGTAAGCACAGCCGTGACACCGGCCAGTACGGCAAACGCAATCAGTTTCATCATGACTCCTCAGTTCTGCGCCATCGGCGGCATCGTGGGCACCACATCCCAGGTTAAGCTGGTCTACCTGCTTGACTGCTTCGCGCTTAATTTCAGCAGCCGACATGCTGGCTTCCTGCGCCGCGCTTTTGGTTTTTCGCTTTGCGGCACTCTGTTCAGCCAACGTCATCAGCTGAAAGCCGTCCTGAAACACCACGGTCACCTCGTTGCCAGCCCAATCGGGATAATGGGGTGATACTGCTCTGCACGCTTGATGTAGTACTCGCTCAGCGTCTTTGCCGCCTGGCTGGCTCCGCGCCCAGACCGGAGCGGGCCACATCTCCCCCGCTGACATCGGCAGTAGCGCCAATGCCTACAGCAGTTGAGCCAACGCTCTGCATTCCCTGTCCGATACCGTCAGCACGCCAGCACCAAATGCCCAGCCCAGGATTTTTCCGTTGCGCATTACCACCTGGCCCTTGATGCCGTTTTTGCCCATAAAGCTCACGTGCCCGGCAATTTTCTGGTCAATCACGTCATCGCCAATGTTGCAGCTGATGCTGCGGGTGCGCACCTCGGCGCGTTCGCTGGAGACATCCCCGTAGGCTTCCGCATTCACAAAGCAGCCGGTAAGGTCATACACCTTGTCGTTGGGCATCTGCACACGGCCGGTCAGACGAAATTGCATCGGCGCGGTATTTTGTGGGCCGGTCACAGCCGCGTTGGCATCCGCCCCCTCGATCACCATCGCCTTGGCAAAGCTGCCGGACGGGATATAAGGGAACGCATTTTTAACCGGGGCTTCATAACTGAAGGTCGTCGTATCCATCCCGCTCTGCGCCTGCATCGCCGGCATCGTGTTGTAGCTCACCTGGGTGGCCGCAGGCGTGCCCGCCCGGATAGAACTGGGTCGGCGGCGGCACGTTCACGGTATTCGGGCGCGGCTCCCCCGTGGGGCAGCCCGCCGGCGGTGCCACCGGCGTATTTGCCTGCGCATTCTGTTTCTCCCGCAGCTGCGCATTTTCACGCTCCAGATCGCCCAGGCGCTTCTGGTCATCCATGCGGCTCTTGTTGAGCATCTGGAGTTCTTTTTTCAGCTCCTCAAAATCCTTTTTCATCTCGTTCTGGGACATCTGGCCCTGGATAATGGCGTTTTGCTGCGCCTTGTTATCAAACGACCGGTCTATCACGCCGGTTAAATCCGGGGCCGGCTCCGCGGTTTTTTTCTCTGCGTCTGCCGCCCGCTTGTCGCGGTTAGCCACATACCACGCCCCGCTGGCTACCGCAG
>NZ_CP028040.1:0-73038 GCF_005491205.1 Nissabacter sp. SGAir0207 | reverse complement strand
AATCCCTCACTAACATGATGGTTATTATTCAACGCATCATATCCTAGTCATGCACCAACCAACATCTTCGGCTTCTTAATCTGCTGATAGCGCAAGAATTTAGGATACCGATCCTGAGCGCATTTGCGCAGTCCGCAGCTCGTACTGTTTCATTGTCTTCCACTATCTGAATTTTCTGTGCCACACCCTGATCCAGATTTTGATTAATGCCACCGGCTTTAGTATCTGCGTAGAGTTAAGTTCGCCGTCTGGCAACACATCCTGACCGCCCGCAATGAATTATCTACGGGAAACCAATTAACTTCTGGATAATGCGCACTTATGTTTGGGTAGGCTTATGTAGCAGAGGAATATATCTATAGAGGTTAATTTACTTGTGATGCAAGCCGCACCTCAAATAATAAGTATGTTTAACTTAAATGCATTCATGAGAATGACATTTGAGTGCATTCATATTTCATTAAACGGTTCTTTGGCTATTTCCTCTTTAAGCAGATCAATTAATTCACGCAGTCCCTGTGGGATACGGCGGTGACCGGGATAGTAGAGGTACATCGCTGGCTCGGTTGGCGACCAGTCTGGCAGGAGCACTCGGAGCTGCCCGTCACGGAGGTGGTGGGCCACGCGTGCCTCAAGGCAGTAGGCAATGCCCGCGCCAGCCAGCGCCAGTTCGATGGCAAGGGCGGTTTCACTGACGCACACCTGACCGGCAACCTCAATGACGCGGCGCTCTCCCGCACGCTCAAACTCCCATTTATAGATAATGCCCTGGCCGGTTCGCATCTGAATGCAGGCATGGGCGCGCAGATCGTCAGGTGTAGTAGGCATCGGGCGGTGATGGAGATAAGTGGGTGACGCCACCGCGACCCACTTCAGCGCATTGCCAAGCTTTACCGCCACCAGATCTTCCGGCACGGTGCCACCGAAACGGATGCCAGCATCAAAGCCCTCGGCCACGATGTCGACCATACGATCATCCACGCTGATCTCCACCTCTACCTCTGGATAGCGGTATAAAAACGTGGGCAAGTGGCGCGCGATAAGAAGCCTGGCCCCGTCACTGAGCACGTTAAGCCGCAGGCGACCCGCTGGCCGGCCACGTATCTGGCTGATCTCTTCCAGTGCCTCACCAATCTCCTGGAATCCGATGTTTAACCGACGCGCCAGACTGGCACCTGCATCCGTAGGCGAGACGGTGCGGCTGGTCCGGTTCAGTAACCGTACGCCCAGGCGGGTCTCCAGGTTGCGGATAGCATGGCTGAGCGCGGAAGTGGTGACGCCCAACTCAAGGGCAGCTTTGGTAAAGCTTCGTAGCCGTTCAACTACCCTGAACGCATTCAGGTCAGCCAAATCGTTGCGGGAGAGGCGGGCGGTGGGCTGGACGGGCATACATCATCATTCCATATTCAACGTGACAGGACGCAAACCTGTGCGTGAGCTAAGTGTAGATAATGACATGAAAAAACGGAAGTTATTGGATTATCATCCCGGCAAGGCTACCGGGATGATCGGACGGTTATTTGTTGGCGGAACCCGGTTCCGAGATGATGCGGTGGCGCTGCGCTTTCTGTGACTCGCTCTGCAAACGGTTGAGCACATCGCCCTCATGCTCGGCTGCATCGTCACCATAGACATACTCATGGCCGCTCATCAACGCATACCAGGCGCGCTCGGCCACCTCTTCGGGCTGGGTCGGTTGGGAGGCGCCCACGGTGGTGTCAGTCTGGCCAGCATTTTTGAAAAAATTGGTTTCGGTGGCACCCGGCATCAGCAGGGTCATATTCAGGCCGCTCCCCTTTGTCTCATTGCGGATCGCCCAGAAGAAGGAGTTCACAAAGGCCTTGGAGGCGCCATACACCGCCTCAAAAGGAATGGGGGCCGTGCCGGAGACGGAGGAGGTCATCAGCACATGGCCGCCGCCTCGGTTGATCATGTCGGGCAGGAACAATTTGGAGAGATGAACATAGGAGTCCACGTTCAAGCGGATCAGCTGCAACTCCTTCGCCAGCTCGGTTCCGCCAATAAAACGGCCGCCCAGCCCTTGGCCAGCGTTGATCACCAACGCATCCAACTCAAATCCTGCCTCACGCACCTTGTCATGCAGCGCCTCAACCTCCTCATAACGGCTTAAATCAGCAGAAAAGGTGTGAACCTTCGCGCCCTCCTGACTCATCTCACGGCTGGCTTGGGCCAGCTTCTCCTCATTGCGCGCCACGGCGATGATGTCATACCCATTGCGGGCGAACACTTTTGCCAGTGCCAGGCCAATGCCATTCGACGCGCCGGTGATCAGTGCAGTTTTTTGATTGCTCATCCTGTTTTCCTTGGTGTGAGTGAATTCAGGCTTAAGTCTGGCAAAGATGTGTGAGTTTTCCTTGAGGAGAAGTGAATCGAGCGTTGAATCGGCTTCAACTACCGACGAATGCAGCGCCGCACCATTCCTACATGTTCTCGCGCCCCTCGCCTATACTCGCAGGTCAAACCTGCAAATAAATGAAGTACATCCATGAACAACAGTGAATTCAAACGCCCCAAACTGACACTGCCGAACGGTGCCAATAAACTGCTGCTCCACTCCTGCTGTGCGCCCTGTTCGGGCGAAGTGATGGAAGCAATCCAGGCATCGGGCATTGAGTACACCATCTATTTCTACAACCCAATATCCACCCGCAGAAAGAGTACCTGCTCCGCAAAGAGGAGAATATCCGCTTTGCTGAACAGCATGGCGTGCCCTTTGTGGATGCGGACTACGACACTGACAACTGGTTTGAGCGGGCAAAGGGCATGGAGTGGGAGCCAGAGCGCGGCGTGCGCTGCACGATGTGCTTTGATATGCGCTTTGAGCGTACCGCGCTCTATGCTGCCGAGCACGGCTTTCCGGTGATCAGCAGCTCGTTGGGCATCTCGCGCTGGAAGAACATGCAACAGATCAACGACTGTGGCCAGCGAGCGGCCAGCCACTATCCCGGCATGACCTACTGGGATTTCAACTGGCGCAAGCAGGGCGGCGCGGCGCGGATGATTGAGATCAGCAAACGCGAGCAGTTTTACCAGCAAGAGTATTGCGGGTGCGTCTACTCGCTACGCGATACCAATCTCCACCGCAAATCCCAGGGCCGCCCGCTGATCAAACTGGGCAAGCTCTTCTATGGTAAGGAGAGCGACGAGGCGTAACTGGCTCCTCCGTTACGCCCAGATGTCGCCCACCATGAACCCCTCATCAAAGGGATCGTCATGGTCGAGCACGAAGTGGTTGATGCCGTAGATCCAGCTCTGGCCGGTGATGGTTGGGGTCACCAGCGCCCGGCCATCCGTCACCGTCTCTGCGATCAGCCGCCCGGTAAATACGTTGCCGAGAATGCCCTGATGGCGAAAATCCCGGTGCAGGGCAGCTCGCCCTTGGCGTGCAGCACCGCCATTTTGGCACAGGTGCCGGTGCCACAGGGGCAGCGGTCAATCGCGCCTGTCCAGGTGGAGGGGTCATCCCATGAAAACTCGCCGGACGCCATTGTCACGACGTTGCGCCAGTCCGCCTCCGGGTGGTCAGTGGGGCCAGAGAGCTGGGAAATGGTAATGCCAACGCCGGGATAGTCCGGGTGCGCAACCGGTAGCTGTTCGATCGCGGCCTGACGGATCATGGCGGAGATGCGCGCAATCTCCCGGCCGTAGGCGGGCGTCAGTTCAATGCCGGGGAACTGGCGGACATCCGCGATCACATAGAACATGCCGCCCCAGGCGACGTCCACTTGTACGTTGCCAAGATGTGGCACATCGATAATTGCATCCAGATAGACCGCGAACGCCGGCACATTGGTAAAGGTGACGTTTTTGACCTTGCCGCCCTGACACGCCGCGCGCACGTTGATCAGCCCCGCCGGCGCTTCCAGTATCAGCTCGGTGACCGGCTCTTGCATCGGCAACATGCCCATCTCCAGCAGCACCGTGACGACCGCGATGGTATTCCCGCCCGACATCACCGGGTACTCTATCTGCTCCATGATGATGTAGCCCGCATCAGCCTGCGGATCGGTTGGCGGCACAATAATATTGCAGCAGTGTGCCGGATAGCCCCGCGGCTCCCGCAGCATCAGTTTGCGCAGCTGATCATCATTCTCTTCCAGCCATTTCATCTTTTCATACACGCTGCTACCGGGAATATGCGGCACACCACCGGTAATCACGCGCATGGGACAGCCAGCATGGGTATCAACGGCATGGACAGTTCTTTTAAAGGCCATAGCAACTCACCTGTGATTAAACGATGTGATAAGTCAAGCGACACAAGGCAGGCAGTCGCCACGCTGTTGATTATGATGATGATTTTCAATGATTTCTATGATGGTTAGGACAATTGCTGTAACAACATTGACCGCCCTACGGCGAGAGGATGGCAGGGCGTAGCGGTGATATAGCCCAGGTGGCGACCGGATTATTTACTGTCACAATTTCCCCTATTTTATTTATGAATCCTGTCACAAAAAAGCAAACTCATTAACTCCCTGACTTTTGGGCAACACACGTGCCCAAAAATAAAATCGCTGTAAATCCAGAGGTTTTTCTTACGTGGACGGGGAATGATGTGGCTGGCGCATGGGTTGATGCATTAATTGCACTTATTTACTGCTCTCTCCTCATCCAGTCTTTGGCACAGGCGCGGCGAAAAGCGTCACTGACAATTTGGAGATCACCATGCACATTTCCCCTACCTCGACCCTTACCACCCGTGCCCGGATTGGCGCTATTTTCCGCGTGACTTCGGGTAACTTTCTGGAGCAGTTTGACTTCTTCCTGTTTGGATTTTATGCCACCTACATTGCCCATACCTTTTTCCCGTCAAGCAGTGAGTTTGCATCCTTGATGATGACCTTTGCCGTCTTTGGCGCGGGCTTCCTGATGCGGCCGGTCGGGGCGGTGGTGCTGGGGGCCTACATTGATAAAGTAGGGCGGCGCAAAGGGCTGATTGTCACCCTCTCCATCATGGCGGCTGGCACCTTCCTTATCGTGCTCATCCCCTCTTACCACAGCATCGGGCTGTGGGCGCCGCTGCTGGTGCTGACTGGCCGTTTGTTGCAGGGTTTCTCGGCAGGCGCGGAGCTGGGCGGGGTCTCTGTCTATCTGGCGGAGATCGCCACGCCAGGGCGCAAGGGTTTCTATACCAGCTGGCAATCAGGCAGCCAGCAAGTGGCCATCATGGCGGCGGCGGCCCTCGGCTTCGCGCTCAATGCCCTGCTCGATGAGCAGGCGATCCGTGAGTGGGGCTGGCGCATCCCGTTCCTGCTGGGTTGCGTCATTGTGCCTTTTATTTTTTTCCTGCGCCGCAAGCTTGAGGAGACGCAAGAGTTCAACGCTCGCCGTAAACACCTCGAGATGAAGCAGGTTTTCAAGACGCTGCTGGCCAACTGGCAAGTGGTGATCGCGGGCATGATGATGGTTGCGATGACCACAACGGCGTTCTATCTCATCACCGTCTATGCGCCGACCTTCGGCAAGAAAGTGCTGATGCTCAGTGCCTCCGACAGCCTGCTGGTCACGTTGCTGGTGGCGATTTCAAACTTCATCTGGCTGCCCATTGGCGGGATGCTGTCGGATCGCTTCGGCCGTAAGCCAGTACTGGTGACCATGACGCTGCTGGCGCTTTGCACCTCCTACCCGGCGCTCAGCCTGCTGGCCAGCGCACCGGGGTTCGCCATGATGCTGGGCGTGCTGCTGTGGCTCTCCTTCATCTATGGCCTGTATAACGGGGCCATGATCCCCGCCCTGACGGAGATCATGCCAACGGACGTACGCGTGGCGGGCTTTTCACTGGCCTATAGCCTCGCCACGGCGCTCTTTGGTGGCTTCACCCCGGTGGTCTCGACTGGGCTGATTGAATTGACAGGCGACAAAGCCTCGCCCGGCTACTGGATGAGCTTTGCGGCTGTCTGTGCGCTACTGGCGACGCTGTATCTCTATCGACGCAGCGCCCTGCCTCTGCAATCCGCCCGCAAGATTGCTGGTTGAGCATAAGATGGGGTCGCCTTAATAGTCCTCAATGGGCGTCACTGACCCAGAAAGGTGATAGCAGGAAAGGATCAAGGAGCGATCCTTTTCTGTGTCATGACAATTACAGGAAAGATGCTGTTAAAATTGACGGGATAGCGTCAGGTATCCGTTAAAACGTACAGAGCACTCATCGTTATTCATCAGGCTGGACGCAATAAAAACATTGCGCTTGCCATGTTGGTTTATAAAAGTATATCTGGCCGTAATGCTCTTTGCCCCGTTAATATAATAGCTTTCGAAATAATCACTTTCCGGCAGTAGCGCTTTGCCATTTCTCTTTCTGTCTGAGTCACTATCTGTTTTAGCAAGTTGATGGGCAAAAGCTTCAGAGACAGGGGACATATACAATACGTTCACAATGGTTTTATCCCTTTGAATCGTCGCTCCGTCGATATTGAGATCATGGACGATGGCATCAAAGAGGGACTGCTCCATCGAGCCGCCAATCACTGCACAATTGCCTTCTGCGGCATGTGAAAAACAGGGGGCTGCCATTAGAAGGGATAACAGTGCCTTTCGCATACCTATCACTCCACGATAAGCAGATGGTCGCCGCTGGCAGCAATGGCTTTTCGGCCGGCAATATTCACAATGATACAGCCGTCGGAGGCTTCACCTGGGTGCGTTGAACTGTCCCCATGAATCATGAAACCATCACGCCCACACATTTGGTTGGAGGCATAAGGGGTCAGTCGCATCGTCCACGCGCGGGTTTTGGGGTGATAAAACGGCTCACCGATGGTATATTTTCCTCGTGGAATCGGCCCCTTGCCTTTCACGCATTCCTGGGTACTGTCATTCTTGTAGCCGGGCCTGCCGGAGTACTTTGCAGAAAACTGGTAGGTTCCATTAAGATAAAATGCCTTAGAACTTACCTTGTAAAGCCATCCCATTATGCGTCTCTCCTGTCACTGCATATAGCTGTGTATATGACATTGCCATCAATATGGTGCCAGGTGATTTTTTCATAGCTCAAATAAAACAGTTCAAGAGGGTTATTGTTAGCAAAATTCGGATCTTTTACATTCAACATGAATGGTTCTATTTCACTCACGCGAACCCCCTCCAGGGTTGTACGGAAATATTCAGCCTCCTGGCCGGCGTCATCTATTTTATAAAACTTGAGCTCTGCTTTTTCATAGCGTTTTCCTGTGGCGACACCTTGGTAGAGATAAGGTGACATACTGTCTACTTCTTTGATGAGGGCGTAATCCCCATGATTACATTTGGCTGTTATTTGTCCGGTTATAGTGTCGATGGGTACGTTGACAGAGTGCATCAGTTCTACGATCTCGGCGCTACCTTCGCGACCTTCTATATTAACTGACCCTTTGATCTGTTCTCCTTTTTCGCTAGTGAGCCACAGATAAGCAGGAATAGCCATGATTTATATCCTTATGAAATTTATTTAAAAAATATCGATGTTAACTAAATCATTTAAATTAACTATGTATTCATGAGATGCATGTCTCCGTGCTTTTTAGCCATTGATTTATGCCCATATATTTCACTTTATCGTATAACTCTCTGGCGCTCGCATATCAATACATTGGCGCGTCCTTTATTCACACTTGTAAAGCAGGTAACAAAAAAGCGTGGATAATTTTCAAATATAAAGCAGAGAGTGAGGAGCCAAGAGGCAAAAAAGCTGCTGGATTACCTCTCGTCAGCAGCGGTACAGGAAGTGGTGCGGTCGACTGGCCTGAGGGCGGTTGCCATGCGGCAGTCGGCTACGTTGGTGGATACTGCTCAGTAATCAGTTTCTCAAGCTCAGCGGCCACATGTGACAGTATGCGTCCGTTGCGCTTGAGCAGGCCCACGGTGCGCGTGACCACAGGGTCGGTCAGGGGCAGGTGGGTCAGGATGGAATGGCCGGAGGCGGGCAGTGACATCGCAGGAACCGCGGCAATGCCCAGCCCCGCCTCGACCATGCCGAGCAGGGTGGTCACATGCCGGGTTTCACAACGGCTGGGGCGCTCAGGCACTACCTCTGCCAGCGCTTGATCGAGCAGGTTTCGGTTGCCAGAGGTCTTATCCAGACCGAGCCAGGCATACTGATAAAACGCCTGCCAGGTCAGGCTCTTCTTGCCCACGAGTGGGTGATCATGGCGGCAAGCGGCCACATACCGGTCCTCAATCAGGGGCAAAAACTCGATATCCGGCTGCCGGCTACCCGAAAAGCTGATGCCAAAATCTGCCTGCCCGCTGACCACCGCGTCATAAACAGTGCTGGCGCTGCTGTCGATAAGCTTTACCCGCACCCTGGGGTATCTGGCCTGAAAGCGGCTTATCACATTGGGCATAAAGTAATAGGCGGCGGAAGGGACGCAAGCGACCGTCACCAGACCAGTCCGGCTCTGGCCAACCTCGCTGATGTCGGCCATCACATCCTCAAAATCGGTCAGGAGCCGTCCTGCCCGCTCAGCGAATGTCTGCCCGGCAAGGGTCAGGCTGACACGCCGGGTCGTACGCTCGAATAACTTCAGGCCCAGTGCGCCCTCAAGTTTGTCTATTCTTCGGCTCAACGCAGACTGTGACAGGCAGATAGACTCAGCAGCCAGCCGAAAATTGCCATACTCAACCAGGGCGCGAAAAGCATAGAGATCGTTGAGATCAAAATTTACTGGCATCAACAACTCCTTGTAGGGGGAAGGCGGCGTTATTTTTATCTTTTCCAGCCAAGGGCTTAAATTAACAGACATGGCACCGTCTATCAGCATCAATATGCTCCTAAGCGGGAGTAAACCGGTAGCCGGTATGATTATTTACGCAGATGGGATTTTAAGGGCATCGATTATGGCGCCAGCAATATAAAAAAAGCCCCCTATCCGGTGGGCTTTATAAACCTTATTTTTCGCGCGCCTCATTTTGCTGGGGAATTAGGGCGTCTGAACCTGCACAATCTCCCCTGCTGTTTGACTATCACCAGATAGCGGCGCTCATCAGCATGTTGGGCATCGACGATTTGGCGGATCGGCCCGACCGCATTCACGATGGCTGCGCCCGCGGGATTGGTCATAAACTGCGTCAGCGACTCCAGCTTCCCCTTGCCATCAGCTTGATCCGCCAGCGCCAGCAGATAGCTCTGCTTGGGTTCGAGGCCGGTGGCAGACGCCTGGAGGATCTGCGTGATCCCTTGCTCGAACAAAGAGGCGGTCGTGGCGGGTTGCGCGCCCTGTGCAGCATGGACAGATTTCAATTTAAGGTGGACAGCGTGGCCAGCCACCCCAACGGCTGCAAGCCTTGGGTTCCGTCGCCAGTCGGCACGGCTCCAGGCACATAGGCGACCGCCTGTGGCGCCTGCCCGATCGGGATGGTGGCGGTCACTTTGTAGGTTGCCGTATCAATGGCCGTGAGTGCATCGGCGTTCTCAAGCCCGACGTAGATCCGCTTTCCATCGCCCGAGGGCCACAGCCCATGTGGCAGGTTGCCGACCGGGATAGAGGCGACAAGTGAGAAGTCATCTGTGCGATACACATCCACCTTGTTCAGGCCGCCGACGGTTATCCAGGCAAAGCTGCCCTGCGCATTGCGCACAATGTTGACGTGATTGGTGATCGGCCCGGTATCCAGCGTCTTGAGCAAATCAAAAGGTGGCTTAGCGTTAAAGACCTGAACTTTGCCCGTATCTTTAAGGGTAAACCACACCTGTTTTCCATCTGGGGAGGCCGCGATGTTCGGGCAGAAGGGGCTTGCCTGCTTCACTGAACCGACGATTTTATGGGTTTTTACCTCAATGACGACGGTTTCAGGATTGAAGGAGGAGCAGACGTAACCATATTGCCCGTCAGGCGAGAAAATCTGCATACCGGGGCCGCCCGGCACCTTGATGCGTTGCTTCTCCTCGCCGCTACTGCCATCCAGTACGGAGACATAATCTTCCCCACGTACCGTGACCCATACCTCTTTTCCGTCCGGGGTAAAAAAGGCTTCATGCGGCGAGCGGCCAACGTAGGTGATATGCCGGACATGATTGGTGGCGGTGTCAATAAAACTCACCGAGTTGGAGCCTATCGAGACAACAACCAGCGTTTTGCCGTCGGGTGAAAACCCCATGCCATGTACCAGCACCTGCCCTTTATACAGCGGGCTGAGGTTGGCAGGCTGCGGATCGCCCAACTTGATGACGCCGAGCAGCGTGTTGCTGGCGGGATCGGTGACCGAGACAGTATTTGAAAACTGTTCAGCCGCATAGACGCGGTCGCGGTGGCTGACCGGGATGTTTGGGGCAGCAGAGGCGAACGGAGCCTGGCCGGCAAGGCTGGGAAGCGATGAGAGTGCGAGTGCCGCAGCCACGCCTGTACGTAACAGATTTTTCATGGCGATGTCCTGTTGTTAGTAGAGCCCTGTTTGAAACGTCAATGCCTGCGAAGGGAGGCCGTGCCCTCACGGTACGGGCTGAGAAACCGGCGTGATCTGGTCGGGGGCGGGTTGGGAAGGTGGCAGCGGTTTGCCCAACGCCTGATACATGGCGGTTATCTCCTGCTGCTGGGTGACGATAATCTCCTGTGCAATACGCCTGAGCTGCGGGTGGGTGCCGTATCGTAATTCAGCCATCGCCATATCGATGGCTCCCTGATGGTGAGATGCCATCATCGCCAAAAAATCTTCGTCGATATTTCCCGCTGGCTTGATGGCCATCCCGGCCATCATCTTGTCCATCGCAACCTGATTATCCTGCATAAAGGCGGCTTCCGGGGTGCCGTGGGTGACCGGCAGGGCCGCATGATCGTGGGCCTGGGCGCCGACCGTGAAGAACGGCAGCAGGCAGGCGCAAATGAATGTAGAACGTATCGATCGCATAAACACCTTCATGGAAATGAGTTTATGGAATAGAGAAACAATCGCTGAATGCGAGCCGGGATAATGAAACCCGCCCAAAAGCATTGCTTCTCTATTTTTATCTGGCTCTTAGCTAGACCTGTGCCAAACCGCCATCGACATAAAATTCAGCGGCGTTAATAAAGGCTGCATCATCAGACGCAAGAAAGGCGACGGCTTTGCCAATTTCCTCAGGCTCGCCCAGCCGCCCAAGGGGGACGCCCGCGGCAAGGCTGTCAAACAGCCCCTGACGCTGCGCCTCAGGCACCAGCCCGCCCAAGCCAGCCGTGCGGATGGGGCCGGGGCTAACCACATTCACCCGGATGCCGCGATCCTTTAAGTCCAGCGCCCATGAGCGGGCAAAGTTCCTGACGGCTGCTTTGCTCGCGCTGTAGACGCTGAAGTTTGCCGTTCCCTTGGCCGCGGCGGTTGAGCCTGTCAGTATGATGGAGGCACCATTCACCAGCAGGGGCAGCGCCTTTTGGACTGTGAAGAGCAGCCCACGGACGTTGGTGCCGAATATGCGATCAACGTGCTCTTCCGTGATGGCACCCAAAGGCATCATGTCGCCGCCGCCCGCATTGGCAAAAAGGATATCCAGACGTCCTGACTCGCTGGCGATGGTCGCAAAAACCCTGTCGAGATCGGATAAAACCGCGGCATCGGCCCGGATGCCGGTCGCTGCTGGCCCAATGTCAGCCACCGCAGCATCCAGCTCCTCCTGCCGGCGGCCCGTGATATAGACCCTGGCGCCCTGTGTTGCCAGTTCTTTTGCTGAAGCCAGGCCAATACCAGAACTTCCCCCGGTCACTAATGCGATCTTTTCTGATAGATTTTTACTCATGAAGTGGAACCTCAATGTATGGTAAAAATTGGTGAGAAGAGTCAGCGGGTTACTTATCACTGATTGCGTGTTAACAGCGCACAGGCACTGTAACGCTGAAATCAAGGCTGGAAAAATCTACAAAAAAGAAAAACACTATTTCTCTGGGTGAATAATTAGAAATAACAACCGGGAATAATGAACAAATGGACAGATTCTTAGCTATCAGGGCATTTACTCGGGTCGTTGAGGCAGGGAATTTTACCCGCGCGGCAGAGTCACTCAATATGCCGAACGCCACCCTCAGTAAAACCATCCAGCAGCTTGAGTCCCATCTTGGGGTGTGTCTTTTGCAGCGCACCACCCGGAAAATCACCATTACCCGGAGGGGCGAGAGTATTACGATAAGGCAGTAAGGCTGTTGATAGAACTGGAAGAGATTGATGCCTCTTTTAAGGGATCGAGAAATAAACCCCGTGGGCATCTGCGAATTGCCATCGGCGGGTCTACCGCGTGCAATGTGGTCATTCCCCTGTTGGCGAGTTTTATGGCGACCTACCCGGACATCCGTATTAATCTTGAGGTGGCCGATAAGCCTTCGGATCTCATTAGCAATAGCGTTGATTGCGCGATAAGAGGCGGGCCAATGGAGGATTCCACCTTGATTGCCCGCAAAATTGGTGAGGCGACCATGATCACCTGCGCCACGCCGGGCTACCTGAAACGCTATGGGGTGCCGGCCTATCCAGAAGAGTTGAAGAATGGCCATCGCCTTATCAGCTATCTTTCACCAGCAAGCGGCAAGGCGTTTCCATTCCGGTTCAAACATAATGGGGTAAAACTGGAGGTAAAAACGGAATACCATTTGGGCATCAATGAGAGCAATGCCCATATAGCTGCTGTGGAATCTGGGCTGGGTATTATCCAGACATTCACCTATTCGCTGGATCATGCACTCAAAACCGGGGCACTGGTTGAAATCCTGCATAAATGGCGGCCAGATCCCTATCCCTTTCATGTCGTCTATTCACAAAACAGGCATATTCCACCCCGGCTCCGCGTATTTATCCACTGGTTGATGGATCATTTCCCTGCCGCCGTGCCTGGCCACCTCTCTGCGCGCGCAATCAATAAATCGCAGGATGAATATCACCGGCATCCCTGCGGATAGACGCTTAAAAGGTGACGTTCAACGCCAGGTGTTGTAATAGCATGATGGTTTTCGCATCCATGATCTCCCCGCTGCGAATAGCCTCCAGTGCGCGCGCCAATGGCCACTCCAGTACCTCGATATCCTCTCCTTCCTCTGCCAGCCCGCCGCCGGCGTTTAGCCTGTCTTTATCCTCATATTCGGCGATAAAAAAGTAGAGCTTCTCAGTGACCGAGCCGGGGCTCATAAAGGCTTCAAACACCTTTTCAACCTTGCTTACGCTGAAACCTGTCTCCTCCTCCGCCTCAGCGAGGATGCGCGCCTCTGGCGTGGCGTCATCCAGCAGGCCCGCTGCGGCCTCAATCAGCATCCCGTCATGGCCATTGATGAAGGCAGGAAGGCGAAACTGCCGGGTCAGCACCACGGTCTGCTTCTGGCGGTTGTAGAGCAGAATCACCGCGCCGTTGCCCGATCGTAGGCTTCCCGGCTCTGCTGCTGCCAGGTGCCATCCGCACGTTGTAACTCGAAGGTGTATTTTTTCAGGATATACCAGTTATCAGAGAGTAACTGTTGTTGGATATTGCGTACTTTAGCCTGCACGTTTGCGCCCTCCTGTTGATGACAAAATCCACGCTATCATGCATAATCGTGCAACATCAAGAAAAAAGACGAGTGCCACTCATGCTATCGAGCCAACGTAAACAGCGTATCCTGCAAATCCTGGCAGAGGAGAAGCAGGTGACATCCAGCGATTTGAGCCAACGGTTTGGCGTCTCGGAGGACTCTATCCGCCGGGACTTACGCGAACTGGCTTCGGAATCGCTGCTGCAACGCGTGCACGGCGGTGCCCTGCCGGTTTCAGCCGCTATCGCGCCGTTTGAAACGCGCAAAAACGTGCAGACTGGCTCAAAACAGGTGATTGCGAAAAAAGCCGTCCAGTTGATTCAGGCGGGGCAGGTGGTGATCATCGATGGCGGCACCACCACCGCAGAAATGGTAAAGGTGTTGCCCACCAACCTGGCGTTTACCGTGGTTACCCATAGCCCCAGCATCGCGGTGGCGCTGGTGGATTATCCCCTTATCGATGTCATCATGATTGGCGGGCAGCTCTATCGCCACTCGGTGGTTGCCGTGGGCAGTGCCGTGCTGGAAGCCATCGCGCATATCAACGCGGATATCTTCTTTATGGGGGTGACCGGCGTGCATAAAACCGCAGGATTGACCACCGGCAACTACGAGGAAGCGAGTGTGAAACGCGCCTTGGCAGCCCGCGCCGCTGAAACCGTGGTGATGGTTTCGCCGGAGAAGATGAATTCCGCGTCCGCCTTTGTGATTGGCGATCTGACACTGGCCAGCACACTGGTGGTTGATGAGGAACCCGATGACGAGATGCGCCAGTGGCTGGCAAATAAGCACATCAGCCTGATGTAACCGTGATCCCCTCACGGCTGGCGATCAGAAGAGGGTGGTAACATGGCTCGTTTATACAAGGGGCAACAGGTTCACAATGAAGAAAAAAAGTACGCCTACGCCGCATGACGCGGTATTCAAAACCTTTCTTTCGCACCCTGACACGGCGCGTGATTTTATGAGGCTTCACCTCCCACCGGCCCTGCTGGCGATGTGTGACCTCGCGACGCTGAAGCTGGAGTCCGGCAGTTTTGTCGAGGATGATTTACGCCCCTACTACAGCGATGTGCTCTACTCGCTGAACACGGCGAAAGGCCAAGGGTACGTGCATGTGCTGATTGAGCATCAAAGCTCACCGGACAAGCATATGGCGTTTCGGTTGATGCGCTATGCGGTGGCCGCCATGCAGCGTCATCTGGATGCAGGGCATAAAACGCTGCCGCTGGTCATTCCGGTGCTGTTTTACCAAGGCAAGCGTAGCCCCTATCCTTACAGCATGAACTGGCTGCAACTGTTCAATGACCCGGACACCGCCGCCGCGCTCTACAGCACGGGTTTTCCACTGGTGGACGTAACGATCATCCCAGACGAGGAGATCATGCAGCACCGCAGCATGGCGGCATTGACCCTGCTGCAAAAACATATCCGCCAACGCGATTTGAATGAGTTTCTCGACCGGCTGGTGGCGCTGATGCTGACCGAATTTATGACCGGACAGCAGGTGCTGGCGCTGGTAAACTATATGCTTCAGGCGGGCGAAACGCCGGATGCGGAAGCGATTATCCGTGAACTGGCACAGCGGATGCCGCAACATGAGGATGAACTGATGACGATTGCACAACAACTCGAGCAGAAAGGCCGCGAGAAAGGGCGTCGAGAAGGCAAAGAAATAGGGCGCCAGGAAGGTAAAGAAATAGGGCGTCGAGAAGGCAAATATGAAGCCAGCCTGGAAATTGCCCGCAAGATGCTTGAAAACGGCCTCGACAATGTTTCCATCATGAAAATTACCGGATTGACTGAAGAAGAGCTGAAGCATATTCATCACTGAATGGCTGCACGCCTCTGTGCGCTGTCGAACTGGCAAAGCGGTGAGGATGAACTGATGACGATTGCACAACAACTCGAGCAAAAAGGCCGCGAGAAAGGGCGTCAGGAAGGCAAAGAAATAGGGCGCCAGGAAGGTAAAGAAATAGGATGTCGAGAAGGCATACAGCTTGGCAAATATGAAGCCAGTCTGGAAATCGCCCGCAAGATGCTTGAAAACGGCCTCGACCATGTCTCCATCATAAAAATTACTGGGCTGACTGAAGAAGAGCTGAAGCATATTCATCACTGAATACGCATATCTCGGCAAACTCAGGTTTTATCACGCTTCGCTCATAGAAAAGCCAGATAAGCTGCATCCCAGAAAGGGATGCAGCTACGCACTCATTTACATCAGGCTTCAAGACCAGCGTTACTCATGCCACGACGCAGGGTGAAGTTCACGCCCATCGTCAGCAACGGATCCGGCGGGTTCCACTCTGGTTTTGGCAGTGATAACAGGTAGTCAATGGTATCGTTGCGCTTGCCAGCGAGCCAGTCGGCCAGCATGGTGCCCATCGCGGTACAGCGCACGGTGCCAAGCCCGTTACAACCCAGCGCGCCATACACATTCTTTCTCAGTTCACCAAACAGGCTGGAACCGTTGCGCGTCATCCCCAGACCGCCGCCCCAAGTATGTTCGAAATTAACATCTGTCAGGGTTGGGAAGCGACGTTCGAATGAGAGACGGTGTGACTGGCGATATTTTTGGGTATAACCCGGCTTGTGACGCCCATCCTCATTAAAGCTAAAGCTGTTACGGATCAGGATGCGGTTATCGTGGGTACGACGGCAGGTTGTACCAAACGGATCGGCCGGAATAATGCCCCAGAAATCGTGCCCGCCAATGCTGTCCTGCTCCGCTTTGGTCAGCGGACGCGTCAGGCTGCCATAGGTGAAGATTGGGAAAATAGTGCGTTCGCCAAAGCCGAAATGGGTACCAAAGGCATTATTCGCCAGGATCAGCTTATTGGCCAGAATACGCCCGGTCGGGTGGTGCAGCACGATCTGTGGCTCATATTCAATGGCGGTGATCGGCGTATCTTCATAGAGCGTGACGTTTTCCGGCAGGCTGTCGGCCAATCCTTTCACCAGACCAGAGGGCTGAACCAAAATAGTGCCCGGCGTATATAGCGCCTTGCGATAGAACTTGGTGCCGAAAATATCAGGCAGATCTTTGCCTTCAATAATTTTGCATTTTTGGCCCAGTGATTCCAGACCACCGCGATAGGCTTCCAGAACCGCAATACCGCTGTCTTCTACCGCAGCCTGATATTTACCTGAATGCCGCATATGGGCTTCAGTAATATTATGCTCTTCCACCAAATCTTTTAGGATCCGCTGGCCGGTCTGATTTAAGTTCAGAATATTACGGGCAATGGTTTTATCACCGATATAGTCCGGCGCACTGATGTCGTGCGGCACATCGATAAGGAACCCGGCGTTACGCCCGGCGGTGCCAAAACCAACCTGCTGGGCCTCAATCAAAATCACCTGATCCTGGGGAAAGTTGAGCGCCAATTGGCGGGCGGCGGCCAGACCGGCAAACCCCGCACCGATAACCACCCAAGGAGCCTGTGCGTCGCCGACCAGCGCTGGCTTGGGCTGGCGCTTCTTGCTGGTATGGAACCAGCCCGGCGTAGGATCGTCTGAAGGAAGGGCATCGATTTTCAGCAATGAATCAGGGGCGGCAGGCAGATTGTCGGTAAGCAGTGTTGCCCCAGCCCCCGCAGCCAATACGCCAGCACCGACACCTGTGCCAATAATCAGTTTCCTTCGAGAAATAGCCATTAAAAAACTCCTTGATGATAGTACCTTGCTTTTAATGTTGCTCTGTACGCCTTAACACTGGGTTCCGTCTTGCGCGTACGTCATTGCCAAAAAATGATGCAAACCTTCTCTTATGGACTCTTCTTGATCCAGCCTGTTATCAGCCAAACAGTGCCGCCAAGTACGTAAGGCGAACAGGACACAGGCTGTTTTGTATTCTCTATGTATACTTGGTGTATACAAATTATTTAGATTTGTTAAATCGATGTCAACTGAGTTTTGAATTTAGTTTGTAAACGAACTGTCTGGCTAGAGCGAAGCACTGCACTATGCGAATGGGAAAGCTTGAGAGTGAAGGGCGTTGGGAGTGGGAAAGCACAGAAATTCTGTATGAAGTTCAGCTAAAAACAGCAACTTACCCTGATTTTCATTACGTCGGCATATCAGGGTAAGAGGATGATCAGTGCAGGTCGAGGGTGTCGATAACCGTTTTTATCTCAGCAAGATGCTCTGCTGAAAGAGGCATGAGCGGACGCGGCAGGCAGTCGCTATCGGTCAGGCCCAATACACCAGCAGCGCCTGCCATAACGCGAATGCTGCCGCCATGCTTGCGAAATAAGGCCCACAGCGGCTCAAGGCGCGCCGTCAGTTCAGTCACTTTCTCATGCTCCCCGCGCCCGGCCGCCAGGGTGATCTCTTTGGCAGTATGCGGGAACAGTCCGCCGCAGACGGAGTACCAAATGTCACATCCGGCGTTCAACCCTGTCCCGGCAAAGGCATCGCCGCTGACACCGACCGTGACATGCGCCGGCAGCCTGTCGCGCAGGCTCTGCACACGTGCCTGCGCCTGATGTGGATCAGCAGGCACGCCCGGAATCTTAATGGAGCCGATACCCTTCAGTGCGGCAATGCGGCCATAGAGTTCATCTGAAAAGGTGAAATGGGTCGTGCCCGGATTGTCATAGATGCACACAGGCACTGAAGCATGGTGCACCACCGTTTCGAACAGGCCGAACACCTCATCCTCATTCAATTTCTGATAAGAGACCGGCGGAAGCAGTAAGGCATCTGCGCCGCTTTGCTGGGCATCATCAGCCAGACGAACCACCTCCTCGGTACTGATGGCACCGATACAGACCATGATTGGAATGTCGCCCGCTTGCGCCTTGGCGAACGTCGCGACCTGCTTGCGCTGCTGCCGGGTCAGATAGGCATAGCTTCCGGTCGAGCCAAGCACGCCTATGGAATCTGCCCCTGCTGAGGTAATCCGCGATAGGATAGTGCTGAAGCCTTTTTCATCAATTCCCGAGGACGTTATCGGGTAAGTGGAAATGCGCTAAGACCGGTAAATATCATGATGCCCTCCCTGTAATTAAGTCAGATAGAATATTCCAACAGGTATCATTTTGCCCGTAAATAAAACCTTCGGATACTCCAGAAGCTATTTTAATAATGCCGCATCATAGGCTTCACGGGCATGATGAATATTTTCATGGTTCTTGAGCGCCCATATCCACACGCCACAAAATGCCTCGCTCAGGCCCAGTCCCAGATCCGTCAATGAATAGACCACCTTGGGCGGGATGACAGGGAAAACGGTACGGGTGACGAGGCCATCCCGCTCCAGCGCCCGTAACGTTTGGGTCAGCATCTTTTGGCTGATCCCCTCACAGGCACGGGATAACTCGCCGAAACGCAACGCCTCTTTTTCCGTGAGGATCTCAATCACCATCATGGTCCATTTATCCGCAATGCGGCCAATCAGTTGCATGACAAGGCGATCAATCTCAGGAGAGGTTTCAGGGTAGTGACGTAGTGCGCGCGCAGGTTTTTCCATATTCGACGGTCACTCTCTTTTTGGTAAGTATAGATATTTTGGGTGCCTACTTTCAGGATGAAAGTAGGGTCAGTATGCTGGAAATTCACGCAAACACCCAGGAGTTTCCCATGCGTTTTACCCACCGTAAAATCCTTATCACTGGCGGCAACTCAGGCATTGGCAAGGCGCTGGCCGAGGCTTTGCAGGCCAGAGGCAACCGCATAATCATTACCGGCCGTAAGCAAGCGACCCTTACCCAGGTGCTGAAGGACAACCCTGATATGGCAGGCTATGTGCTGGATGTGACAGACAGCCAATCTATGGCCGAGTTTTTGGATAACATGCGTGCCGATCATCCCGATCTGGATGCCGTTATTCTCAATGCGGGAATCATGGAAGCGGAAGACTATACCGCTGACGTAGTGAGTACTGAGGTCGCTGACCGCACCATTGCAACCAATCTGATTGCGCCCATCCACCTTGCCGCAGCCCTGCTCCCACACCTACGCAGTCGGCCAGAAGCCGCGTTGGTTACCGTGTCCTCGGGGCTGGCTTTCGTGCCAAAGGCAGAAAACCCCGCATATTCAGCGACTAAAGCCGCCATTCACTCATGGTCGCAGTCGCTACGTCATCAGCTGCGTGACACGTCGGTTGCGGTCTATGAGATCGCCCCACCGCTGGTTGCCACCGAGCTGACACCCGGCCAGTCAACCTGGGAGCAGGCGCTGCCACTGGACGCTTTCGTGCAAGAGGTGGTGGAGATAATGTCACAGGAACATGTCCCGGAAGAAATTCTGGTGCAACGGGTGAATTTCTTGCGTAATGCAGAGCGAGAAAACCGTTTCGCCAGCGCTTTCGCGGCAATTAATGGACAGGCGTTGTAAGCATTAATTTGTGCTGGCAGGTCGATAAATTAAATCTTGGCGGCCTGTCATTTATCTTTTTATAAAAGAACGATCATTCTCTATTTATTATTTATTGATTTTATAATGGCGAATGTTAACCAGTCATTTTTTATTTTTCAGCATTCAAATCGTAATTAACCGCAATTTTTCGCAGTGGCGCAGTAAGACACACCCCTATCTAAGGAGAAAAAGATCGCCCTGCCCCCACCCATAATTAAAACTTTATATAATTAGTGTTATATAAATTTATGCCACTCCTGCTATACTTTCCTTAGGCTAACTGACTGAAATAGCGCCAATAACCTTTTATAGCGCTACGCGAAATCTGCAAGGGTTTTCCCTTATGAGTTGCTCAGATTTTATGTAGCGTCACCTGCTGAACTCATGAGAACAAAGGCGTGCTATGCCAGAGATGATACAGACCCAAGAGACCTTGCCGGCGTTGTCGGTAGATGAGGACATTGCGGCGCGGCTGCGGGAGTTTGTGCAGGATAAAGATGCCTTCTCGCCCAATACCTGGCGGCAGCTGCTCAGCGTGATGCGCAGCTGCTATCGCTGGGCGCAAGAGCACCAGCGCAGCTTTTTGCCCATGATGCCGGGCGACCTGCGGGACTACCTGACCCATCTGCAACAGGCTGGCCGCGCCTCGTCGACCATTTCCACCCATGCATCTCTTATCTCAATGTTACACCGTCACGCCGGTTTGCTGCCGCCAAATAGCTCGCCAGCCGTGTCGCGGGCGATGAAGAAGATCAATCGCGTGGCGGTCGTCACTGGCGAGCGCACCGGGCAGGCCGTGCCGTTCCGGCTGGCGGATTTGATGGCGCTGGACAAAATCTGGTCAGAATCAGATCGCTTGCAGGATCGGCGCAATCTGGCATTTCTGCATGTGGCCTACAGCACCCTGTTGCGGGTCAGTGAACTGGCGCGCCTGCGGATGGGCGATGTGACGCGCGCGGAGGATGGCCGCATCATTTTGGATGTTGGCTACACCAAAACCATCGTGCAGACTGGTGGGCTAGTGAAGGCGCTTAGCACGCTCTCCTCCCAGCGCCTGACTGAGTGGATTGAGCTGGCCGGGCTGGCTTATGAGCCAGACGCCTACCTGTTCTGCCGGGTGCACCGCACCAACAAAGCGACTATCACCACCCGTGGCCCGCTCAGCACGCCAGCGCTGGAAGCGATCTTCGCGCAGGCGTGGCAGGTGGCCGGGCAGGGCAAACAGGTGAAAGCGAACAAAGATCGTTACTTGGGCTGGAGTGGCCACAGCGCCCGCGTTGGCGCGGCGCAGGACATGGCACAGCAGGGGTACAGCGTGGCGCAGATCATGCAGGAGGGTACTTGGAAAAAGCCAGAAACCCTGATGCGTTACATCCGCAACGTCGATGCGCACAAGGGCGCGATGATTGATTTGATGGAGAAAACCTCCTCCTAAGCGGTGAACATATCATCGACGCGCTGAGCCCCTCAGCCGCCGCAGTTCATCAAAAGTATCCCTAATAGTAGTAGCCGCTATGTGCCTTATCTCTGCAATGACATATAGCGGTGACTAATGTATAACAAGATAAGTATGTTGGTACTAAATATAACAACCTAAGATAGGCCTAAATCTGGTTGCGTCAAACTCACCTCAAAAACACAAAATCGTAAAATCGTAAAAACACAATTGAAAATTATCGTGTAATTACATTTCAACATCATCGCAATTCCGTATATCCTAGAGGTCATAACCCTGACCAGATATAAGGCACTTTCCATGATTATTTCTGTACTTAACCAAAAAGGCGGCGTTGGCAAAACCACCCTCAGCGTGAACATTGCGGCAAGCCTGGCACAGGCTGGGCAGCGGGTGCTGCTGATTGACGCTGACCCCCAAGGGAGCGCGCTCGACTGGGCCGCCGCCCGTGATGGCGACCCACTGTTTACGGTCGTCGGCCTGCCGCGCAAAACGATTCATAAAGAAGTGGCTGAAGTGGGCAAGGGTTTTGATCACGTCATCATTGATGGCCCGCCGCGCGTCACTGACCTGGCACGTTCGGCCATTATGGCCGCGGATCTGGTGCTGATTCCGGTGCAGCCTAGCCCTTACGATGTGTGGGCGGCTGAAGAGGTGGTGAACCTGATTGGTGAGGCACAAATCTATAAAGAAAAGTTGAAATGTGCTTTTGTGGTTAATCGTAAAATCGTTAATACTGCTATTGGGCGGGATGTGGGCGAGGCTCTCTCCGGCTATAACGTGCCAGTGCTGGGTAACACCATCTCCCAGCGCGTGATCTTTGCCGAGGCCGCTGCACAGGGCAAAGGTGTGTTTGAAGTGGATCCGGCCGGGCGCTCCACACAGGAGATTAACGCGCTGGTGGATGAGATTAAGGAGTTCGCAAAATGACAGCTAAGAAAATCGCCTTTGGCAAAAGGCCCACAACTAACACCCTGCCAGAGAAAGCTGACGACTGGGTAGAGACACGTGAAGCGCCAGAAAAAGAGAAAATGAAGCGCCTGACCATTGACGTGCCGGAGAGCCTGCATCGTCTCATCAAAGCCGAGTGCGCCATGCGTGGCACCAAAATTGCGGATGAATTACGAGAGCTGCTTTTACAGAAATACGGAAAGTCGTAATTCCGCTTATACGTTTCTGTAAGGCTATCCCATGCCGGTTGACCCTATGCCAACGGCAACCATGCCCGCGCCCTGCGGGCTTTTTTACTTTTGTAACTTAACTTAATTCTGCAAAATCGTAATTACGATTAAACGGCAAAGCGTGTTTATAGCTAGTCTCAGACAGACAGTGGGCAGGTGGAATGCTGTCAGGGCGATGGCTCAGCATCAGCAAAAGTAGAAAATTACTTTTAAAGAAGCACGGAAAAGCGTGATTACACTTCGTCGTAAAATCGTGATTACGATAAAACTGAATTCTGTGAATGTGTGGTCGATGCCGCCGTAGGAGGGACAAAAACCGCGTTGAGCGGCTTTTGTTCACAAAGAGGGTGTAAGAAACAGACTACCTTGACGTCTGTTTATAGTTCACGTTCGCTAGGGATAAAGACAAATCCCTCCATAAGCCTTCTGGAAGAACGGCTCATGATCGCCTTTGATACAAACCAATTTTGCTCTCTGCGCTCCACCACTGCACCGACTTCGACCCGCCCTGAAGGATGGCCAATGCGAAGCAACGCATTGTGGTGAGCTGCTACGAGCTGTTCTGCCAGGGTGCCAGGCAAGGCGGCGGCAACCGATAGCGCTATAGCACCGGTTCCTGTTATGGCGTGATGCAGCTTGCCCATCGAGAATATCCTCGCGTTAATGTCTATCTGGTCGGGCTCAATGGGTTTACCGCCGGATGACAGATACGCAGAGGGCTTTGCAAGAAAGGCCAGTTTCGGCGTGTGTGGTCGTTTTTCAGTGGCTTGCTCAGGTGTATCAGCCAGCCCCATTTTCACCGCACCAAATGCGCGTATACATTCAGCCTTCTCCAGCAGAGCGTTGTCACTGTTGACATCGCCTTGAAGCTCATTGCCGGTCAGGCCGAGAGCATGGGCATGTATAAACAGGGTAGGGTTAGCGGCATTAATGAGGGTCATCTCTATCTTTCCGATGCCAGGAATATCGAAATTGTCCATCATGTTACCGGTCGGGAACATCGGGGTCAGGCTATCCTCCTCACCGCAGGGACTGAGGTATTCGAGTAAAATCTCTGCCCCCGGAAAGGCAACGCCATCCATGAGATAGTTACCCTCCTCCTGAACCTCTCCATGCTTTACGGGAACATGGGCAATTATTCTGGCGCTGATGTTTAATTGCCATATTCTGACGGTCGCGGTGCCGTTCTCAGGACAATCAAGCAGCCCTTGGTTTAGCGCAAAAGGCCCAACACCTGATGTCAAATTGCCGCAGTTTCCTGACCAGTCGATTGATGCCTTATCCAAGGAGACCTGCCCAAAGAGGTAATCAACATCAGAATCTTCACGTTCAGAGGGCGACACTATTACGACTTTACTCGTACTGGAGGTGGCGCCTCCCATACCATCAATCTGCTTTTCATAAGGGTCGGGACTGCCCATAATTCGCAAAAGCAGCGTCTCCCTTTCAACCTCATCAGCAGGAAGCCATTCCCTAAGGAAAAAGAGTCCTTTACTGGTTCCACCCCGCATATAAACCGCTCTGAGCCTCTTCTGCGCCATTTTTCCGCCTTTTAACCATGCTGATTAACGTTAATTATTCTGCCCAGTCTTTTGGTTAGCATTATACCCTATTCTTTACATGATACATGGCTTGAATAACCATTCATACATATGAAGAAAATTTAACCTACATGCTTCCTACGCTAAGAAAAACCCCAAAATAAGTAAAAAAATGACTCTAAGTAAGATATTTCAATCCACTCCATACAATGGAGAAAAATGAATTATTTTCTAGTTTCTGCACTAAAAAATTATTATAAATCCGTTAAAGAAAGAAAATGAACCCAATAAAAATGCCTAACAAAAAATCAGTAATTTATTAAAAAATAATCAAGATGAAATAAGAGAAATAATCACTAATGAAATTTTTTTAAATAGATGCACCCTACTATGTCGCATTCAAATTTATTAATACTTAATAATATCTTTATCTTATAATCCTGCTTCTAAAAATGCGTGTGGTAGACAAATACATAATCCACACAAATTTAGCCTAGGCAATTCATAATAAGACTGTATTATTTGAAAAGTTATCAACTTATCCACAGGCCTATTTTTACTATTTTTATATATTTTTATATATTTTTAAAACCTTTTTAAGAGGCCCGCAGCCCTTGCAGGACAAGGGCTGCAGAGGAGCGACATGTAAAAATTGCCCTCAGGGTATGTAGAAATTGCCCTCAGGTTATGTAATTTTTGCCCTCAGATTATGTAGAAATTGCCCTCAGATTATGTAGAAATTGCCCTCAACTCATGTAGAAATTGCCCTCACGAAATCGCCTTAAACACATGGATATGCACATGGACACCCTCGACAAGAACAAACAGGCATTAAGCCTGATTGAAGCCATCACGCCAGTCAGTCAGACGTTTGCTCAGTCAAATGAGATGACCGAGGCTGCTTACCACCTTACGCGTGACCAAAAGCGGATACTTTTCCTGGTAGTGGGGCGCATCAGAAGCGCTGAAAAAGAGGGTGATAAAACGGTAGGTCTTTGTGAATTCACGGTTTCTGAGTACGCGACTATGTATAATTTGCCCTCTGCCCAAGCCAGCAAAGACATCAGAAACGCGTTGGCCAATTTTGTTATCAAGGAGGTCTGCATCTTTCGACCTGATTGGGATGACGCTGCGGAGAAGGGATATGAAACATTTCCTTGGATGATTAAAAAGGCCCATTCACCTCGGCGGGGAAGCTATGTGGTGCACCTGAACCCCTATCTCATGCCTTTTTTCACTTCTCTAGAACGTCGATTTACCAATCTTAAAATCAAGGACATAGCCAGCATTACCAGTCCGTATGCCATACGTCTCTACGAATCGCTCTGCCAGTATAAAAATGCGGAGGGTGACGGGTGTGCAGTGCTGGCAGTGGATTGGATGATCGAGCGGTACGGTCTTCCTAAATCTTACCGGGCAATAGGTGAATTTAAACGCAGCTTTCTCCATAAAGCCATCATCGAAATCCAAAATA
Source organism: Nissabacter sp. SGAir0207 (assembly GCF_005491205.1). Lineage (NCBI taxonomy): Bacteria > Pseudomonadati > Pseudomonadota > Gammaproteobacteria > Enterobacterales > Yersiniaceae > Nissabacter > Nissabacter sp. SGAir0207. The sequence continues at coordinate 47,563 of NZ_CP028040.1, read as the reverse complement.
GTACAAACATGTCAATCAGTTACAAAGAGAAAAGGGCAGGAGGGAGAATCACTCACCTCGCGTTTTATTACCGTCAAAACGAGAGGTAAGACACTTCGCCTGAGGGCAAAAACTACATAATCTCAGAGAATGTTCATCTTGTTCATGCACTTAACTAAAAAAATCCCATTAATTTAAGTAAAAACGATTAATCGTAAAATCGTTTTTACGATTAACGCATCATTTTACGGCGTGACAATACTCATAGGTTAACACTTCCATGTAGACGCCTCTCAAAGGTTAACACTTTCATGAGGAGTGGATACGCAATGAGCAATTCAAAGCATTTTGCTTCTTAAATCACCTCAAAACGTCTCCTTGCATGGAACTAACAACCTTTGGTCTTCGCCAACATGGAAGTAGAAACCTTTTCGCAGGCTGATTGGGCCATGTCCTCGAACGGGGATAGGACAGTGGGACAGAGGGTAATACCGTTGTCGCATAGGCAATTAGCGCAAGTAACCCCTGCCAAATTCTGCAAAAGGTTAACACTTCCATGTTGAGTGCATCGAAAAGGTTAACACTTTCATGATGGGCACGATCTTTTGGCTATAGAATCCGCAGATTGCTGATCAATTCGTCAGGGCAGGCAAAATACTAGCATAAAGGTTAACACTTTCATGTAACCGCACTTGCGGTACATGGAACTACTAACCTTTTGAGGCAGCACTTATCCAAAAGGGGTATCTCCAGGTATCCGGGCACATGGAACTACTAACCTTTTGGGACAGCACTTATCCAAAAGGGGTATCTCAAGGTATCCGAGTACATGGAACTACTAACCTTTTGCGGCAGCACTTATCCAAAAGGGATGTCTCCAGTATTCGGGCACATGGAACTACTAACCTTTTCTCTAACGCTTGAAAATTAACAAATTAATAAGAGGCCAACCCCTGAAGCTTGGGGGAGCGGCTGTTGACGATGATCTGGATCTCGCGCCCTTTCTTCAGTTCGATATAGTCCAGATAGCCAATGCGGTTGAGGTCAGCTAGGGCGCGGCGGATGATCAAGTTCTGCGTTTTCACCGGGGACTCCAGCGCCAGACGCTCGCGCAGCCGCTTCATGGAGATGAAAAGCTTGCCGGGCGGCATGCTCTCAAAATAGATATACAGAGATTGCGCCGCCTCCTTCCTGGAGAGCTCAGAGAGCGCCTTAAGGCTCAGCAGCACCTTGTTGTCGTAGCGATAAAGCTCCCACAGCCTGGGGTCACCAGTGATCTCCACGGTGTCAGTATCCATGTTCAGGATGGCATATTGCACCAGGTGGGTGGTCATGAACTTCCTGCCATCTTTGCTGCTAAATCCGAGGGTTACGCCAGAGATGTTGAACAGAGACTCGTTCAGGCGCTTGCGGGAGCGCAGGTTGAAATCCGAGGATTTGATGCCGCACATTTTGGCGAATTCAGTGAAGGGCAGCTTGATGGTGGCGTTGGAATAGCCATAGACCGAGAACGCGGAGATGATGCCGATCCAGGTTTTGAAATCGGTGGACATGCTCAATTTGGCACCCTGGATCTGGATATTGGTATACCCCTCCTGGCGGGCCACCTCAAGGCTGCCCAGCTCCTCACTGGCATCGATCAAAAAATCACGTTTACCCTTCTCCTGAGGGGCTACCGGGGTGAAAACACTCAAACGTAGCAGGGCGACAGGCTGGACGGTCTTATTGCTGTTGGGTATCAGTTCATAAACTGTGTCGGAATCTTTTTTCACAACAGCAAAAGGGTTGTTTATCTCGCTGTTTTCTTTGGTTTTTCTCATTTATCCACACCCTGAGCCTAATCCGTCCTGCTATCATGGAAGTGTTAACCTTTGATGCATGAAAGTATTAACCTTTATCATGAAAGTAAACACCTTTTTCATGAAAGTGTTAACCTTATTCATGAAAGTGTTAACCCGAAGTGCCTTTTTCCTTATTAGAATCATGAGGATACAGCGCTGGTATTCTTTATTGATCTTTATTGATCTTTATTGAACTAAAACAATTGATCTGGTCAGTGGATATGTGGATAAGTCATTGTGAAGATTGATTTTCTTCAGAGGATCACTTTCGTTTGCCCATATCTCTAGCCTTGATCATAATGAGATGATCCAAGCATTCAACCGCGATCCAACAGAACACAGCCGAAAACACATCAACTTAGTTGCCATCGCACCAACGCGCCTGTATGCAATTTTGAGCCATTTTTAGGTTTTACTGTGGGGTAGGGCGGCTACCTCAGTGATCGGCGCATGGCAGCCTCATTGCGTTCGTTTTCAGGGCATTGCTGGATCGTTTTCTTGATCGTCTCCTCATCCAGAATCACTTCATCACTTTTTTGATGAGAATTTAGCCAGCTTGTCATAGAAAAACGCTATGGCTCCCCATCTTGACGCCCTAAGGGATATTCCATATCACCTATGTATATACATGTTTAATCATGTTGAGGCCGATTGCGGTATGGCCATCACCAGAACATGTACGGGGTAAATTCGGGCAAGGAATTTATCAAGGGTGACTCTGGAAGGGGTGAGATATGTCCACATTCACATCAGCGGAACAGCAGGGAAAAACCAAACGCATCACTGAATCACGTTCTATCGACTACATCCCACTGCGCGAGCGACATGGGCACCCATTCAGCCTGTTTACGCTCTGGTTCGGGGGTAATTTACAGATCACGGCCATCGTTACCGGCGCCTTGGCAGTGGTGCTGGGTGGTGACGTGTTCTGGTCACTGGTAGGGCTGTTTATCGGTCAGATCCTGGGGGCGGCAGTGATGGCGCTGCACGCCATTCAGGGGCCACGCTTTGGCTTGCCGCAGATGATCATGAGCCGGGCACAGTTTGGCGTCTATGGCGCGGTGATCCCCTTGGTACTGGCGTGCATCATGTATGTCGGTTTCTCCGCAGGCGGGACAGTGTTGGCCGGGCAGGCGATGGCTAAGATCCTGGGCGTAAGCCACCCGGCAGGCATGATTATCTTTAGCGCAATCATCGTGGTGATCGCGGTATTGGGATACCGGGTGATCCACCGTCTGGGCAAGGTGGCTACGCTCATTGGCCTGCTGACCTTTGCCTATCTCTTTGTCTCCATTTTGACGCCAGAGAACCTCGCCTTGATCAACGGCAACAGGCACTTCTCGCTGCCAATGTTCCTGCTGGCCATCTCGCTCTCCTCCTCCTGGCAGATCGCCTACTGCCCCTATGTCTCAGACTATTCACGCTATTTGCCGAAAGATGTCCCGGCAGGCAAAACCTTTGCGGCGGTCTTTTTTGGCACGGTACTCGGTACTCAGGCATCAATGACCTTGGGTGTGATTGCCGCTGCCTTGGCTGGCCCTGCGTTTTCCGGCAATGAGGTGGGGTACATCGTCGGGCTGGGTGACAATGCACTGATGGCCTTAGTGATCTATGCCGCGATCTGCTTTGGGAAGATCACCTTCACCACGCTGAATGCCTATGGCAGTTTTATGTCGCTCGCCACCATCGTCACCGGTTTCCAGCGCCGCGCCACCCTCTCACCGCGTGTACGCATCGGCTTTGTGGTACTGATGGTTGCGCTCTCATGCGTGATCGGCCTGTTCAGCGAACCAAACTTCATCAAGGCGTTCACCCACTTCCTGCTGTTTTTGCTGGCCTTTTTTGTGCCGTGGAGCGCCATCAATCTGGCAGACTTCTATCTGGTATCGAAAGGGAAGATGGATGTGCCGGCGTTGTATGATCCCGCTGGCCGTTACGGGAAATGGAACCTGACGGGGATCGCGGTGTATGCCGCAGGTGTGGTGGTGCAATTGCCATTTATCGAGAATCCGATGTTTCATGGCTCATTGACCTGGGTATTTGCTGGCAATGACATCTCATGGCTGATTGGCTGGGTCGTGACAGCGGCACTCTATGCATGGGTGGGAACCTATCGCCGCCAGCACGTTCTGCTGTCCTCCGCGTTCCCGGAGTAAGCACCGGGCGCACGCGGTGGCGCGTGCGCCCAATCTGCATCAACGGGCGCTGATGCCAGTCAGGAACTGGCGCAACAGGCTCTGCAACGCCGGGGCCTTCTGCGTATCCAGGTCGAACGGCGGCTGCTCCGCCATGTAGTTCACCTGCGCCAGCTCAATCTGGATGGCATGGCGCTGACGAGCCGGATCGCCATAGTGCCGCGTGATATAGCCCCCCTTGAACCGCCCATTCACCACCCAGGTAAATTTCTCCTGGGCAGCGCACATCTGGGTGATGGCGTCGGCATAAGCGGGCGCGCAGCTTTTGCCATCGTGGGTACCAATGTTGATGTCAGGCAGGCGTCCCTCAAACAGCCGTGGGATAACTGAAGCGATGGAGTGCGCGTCATACAGCACCACATAGCCAAATTTCGCCGTCAGGCGCTCCAGCTCCAGCTCCAGTTGCTGGTGGTAGGGTTGCCATATCTCCTGCTTATAACGCTGACGGAGATTATCCGTTGGCGTCTTGCCGGGCTGGAATACCGGCTCACCGTTAAACAGCGTCTCAGGAAACAGCCCGGTGGTGGCGGTGGTGTAGAGGGGCTGGTCATCCAGCGGGCGGTTGAGATCGATGGCAAAGCGCGAGTAGTGCCCCACCAGCAGGCTGGCACCCATCTCCTTCACAAAGTCATACAGCACGGGGAGGTGCCAGTCAGTGTCGGGCAGGCTGGCCGCCTCGGCAGTGAGGGTGCCTTGCAGCTCTGGCGGTAGCTGGGTGCCGGCATGGGGGATGCTGACCAGCAGGGGCAGGTTGCCCGGCGTGAAGGTATAGGGGGTCATCTTGGTTCTCCTTGGTAGATAACATGGCAGGGGAGTTGCCCGCCCAGCCAGTAGACCAGCTCAGCGGGATGGGTGACCTCCCAGTGAACGAAATTGGCGACCTTGCCCACCTCCAGCGTGCCGTGGGTGGCGAACAGGCCGAGGGCTTTGGCGGCATGGGTGGTGACCCCCGCCAGCGCCTCCTCGGGGGTCATGCCAAACAGCGTACAGCCCATGTTCAGCATCAGGCGCAGGGAGAGCGCCGGCGAGGTGCCGGGGTTGGCATCGCTTGCCAGCGCCATCGGCACCCCCAGCGGCGGAAATGTTCAACCGGTGGGCGCTGGGTCTCACGCAAGAGATAGAAGGCGCCGGGCAGCAGTACCGCCACCGTGCCATGCTCCGCCATCGCCTTGGCATCCTGCTCGGTGGCGTACTCCAGATGATCCGCCGAGAGCGCGCCATAACGTGCCGCCAGTGCGCTACCGCCGAGCGGCGAGAGCTGCTCGGCATGGAGCTTGATCGGCAGGCCAAGCGCCCGCGCGCGGCGGAACAGGGTCTCCACTTGCTGGGGGGAGAAGGCCAGATGTTCACAGAAGGCATCCACCGCATCCGCCAGTCCCGCCGCCTGGATCTCGGGCAGTAACTCATCGCAGATCAGCGCGATCCAGGCATCTGCCCGGCCCTCATACTCCGGCGGAACGGCATGGGCGGCCAGACAGGTGGTCACCACGTCCACGGGCAGCATGTCACCCAGCTGGCGTGCGGCCTGTAACATGCGGATCTCTGAGGCCTTATCCAGCCCGTAACCCGACTTGATCTCCACCGTGGTGACCCCCTCCGCCAGCATAATCGCCAGCCGCTGCTGGGCCGACTGCACTAGCTGCGCCAGACTCGCCTCACGGGTATGCCGGACGGTGGAGAGAATGCCGCCGCCCTGCGCCGCAATCTCCGCATAGCTGACGCCGTTGAGCCGCTGCTCAAACTCCTCGCTGCGATTGCCGCCGTAGATCAGGTGGGTGTGGCAGTCAATCAGGCCCGGTGTGATGATGCCGCCGTGAAAGCGATGCTCCTGGGCGGCGGAGAAGTGCGCCGCCTCATCACGCGGGCCTACGCCGACGATGACGCCCTGCGTCACGGCAATAAACCCGTCGTGGATCAGGCTGTATTGGCCCTCTCTCATCGTGACCAGATCGGCGCCGTACCACAGGCTGTCGCAGTGGTGTAGGGCGTGCTGCTTGGCTGACATAGCACCTCTTCCATTTACAGGGTTGATTGAAGTATGTATATGTATATACAAGCACACTGATTAAGGATCAACCATGTTAAGTTTTTTTGTTTCCCGGGCGTTGCTGGGAGATGGATGGGCGGAGCAGGTGCGCATTGAGGTTGATGCGCAGGGCATGATCGTCTCTGTCACCCCCAACGCGGCAGCGGGTGACGCCACCCGGTTGCAGGGGGCGCTTATCCCCGCGATGGCCAACCTGCACTCCCACGCGTTCCAGCGGGCGATGGCCGGGCTGACTGACATGGCGGGTGATCCTCAGGACAGCTTCTGGACCTGGCGCGAGCAGATGTACCGGCTGGTGGCGCGCCTGACGCCGGAGCAAGTGGGTGTCATCGCCCGGCAGCTCTACATCACCATGCTGAAGGGCGGCTATACCCAGGTCGCCGAGTTCCACTACCTCCACCACGCCCCCGGCGGGCAGCCCTACGCGGCAGATGAGATGCTGCATCACCTGCTGGCAGCGGCCACTGAAAGCGGCATCGGGCAGACCCTGCTACCGGTGCTCTACGCCCATGCCGGGTTTGGCGGCCAGCCCCGGCCGCGGGTCAACGGCGCTTTATCCAGGATACCGAGGGCTATTTGCGGCAGCTGGCGCGGCTGGAGCAGATCGTCCGGGGCGCGCCGCTGATCAATCATGGCGTCTGCTTCCACTCGCTACGTGCCGTCAGTGAGCCGCAGATGCGGGAGGTGCTGGCCGCCACCGACGCCAGCCTGCCGGTGCATCTCCATATCGCCGAGCAGCAGCGGGAGGTGGAGGAGTGTCTGGCATGGTCTGGGCAGCGGCCGGTGGAGTGGCTGATGGATCGCTTTGCGGTGGATGGGCGCTGGTGTCTGATCCACGCCACGCACCTCTCTGAATCGGAGATCACGCGGCTGGCGCGCAGTCAGGCCGTCGCCGGGCTGTGCCCAACCACCGAGGCAAATTTGGGCGATGGCATCTTCCCCGCCACCGCCTACCTGCACCAGCAGGGGCGATGGGGCATCGGGTCGGACAGCCACGTCTCGCTCAGCGTGCTGGAGGAGCTGCGCTGGCTGGAGTATGCCCAACGCCTGCGAGACCAGCGGCGCAACCGCCTGCATACGGCGGATAATCCCTTTGTCGGCACGGTGCTCTATACCCAGGCGGCGGCGGGCGGCGCACAGGCGTGCGGCATCGCGGCGGGCAGTGTCGCCCCGGCCAGCGGGCTGACTGGCTGCTGCTGGCGGACAACGCCTGGCTCGGGGAGTGTCAGAGCGAACACCTGCTCAACCGCTGGATCTTTGCTGGCGAGAAACAGGATATCCGCGCTGTCTACGTCGCGGGCCAGCCGGTGGTAGTGGAGGGGCGGCACCCGCTGGAGGAGCAGGCGGACGCGGCATTCCGGCAGGTGATGAGGGAGCTGGCAGCATGAGGCAGCGCTATAGCATCGCCACCCTGCCCGTGACGCCGTGGAAGAACGGCGGCGGCCAGACCCGGGAGATCGTTTCCCTCCCGGCGGGCAGCGCGCCATTCCACTGGCGCGCCAGCATCGCTACCCTGCGCCAGAGCAGCGCCTTCTCGACGTTTCCCGGCATCGACCGCATCATCACCCTGATCCGCGGCGCGGAGGCCACGCTGCATCACGGTGGCCGCGTGCAGCGGCTGGCGCTCGGGTGCCCTATGCGTTTAGCGGCGACGAGATGACCCATTGCCAAATGGGCGGGGGCGAGGGGCTGGATTTCAACCTGATGACCCGCCGTGGGCACTGCCGCGCCACGGTCTCCCTGATTGCGGAAGCGGCGAGCAGCCGGGCGGGTGTCTGTCTGGTGATGGCCGGCCAGTGGCGTGTGGCGGGCGAGACGCTGGGGCAGGATGAGGGCATGTGGTGGAGCGGCGAGGAGAGCGACGTCACGCCGCTCTCCCCGGATGCGCGCCTGCTGTTTGCGTCGGTGGTGGAGTGCGGTCAGCCGTGACCGCGGAACTTGCCCAGTAATTTGTAGCGGGTGCCGGGGTAGAGCAGGCGGGCGTAGGTCACCACGGTGGTGTCGCTCCAGGTCTGGCGGCGGATCAGGAGGCACGGCTCGCGCTCATCCATCATCAGCAACGTGCGTTGCGCCGCATCCGGCATCACCGCCTCCACCACGTGCTCGCCCGCCGACAGCGGCGCGACGTTCATCAGGTAGGTGTAGGGCGTCTCCTGGGCATAGTCCTGCTGGAGATAGTCCGGCGCGACCTGCGGATTGACCAGCCGATCCTCAAGCTGCACCGCCAGCCCATTCTCGAAATGCACAATCAGGGAGTGGAAAATCTGCTGGCCGGTGGTCAGCCCCAGCACGGCGGCCTGTTCCGGGTCAGCCTTGACCGCCTCCAGGCGGATAATCTGGCTGCTGTGCACATGGCCGCGCGCGCGGATCTCCTCCGCGATGTTGTGCACTTCCAGCATGGCGGTGAACCCCTTGCTCTCTGCCACAAAGGTGCCGACGCCCTGCATACGCATCAAAAAGCCCTCTTTGGTCAGCTCCCGCAGCGCGCGGTTGATGGTCATGCGGCTGACGCCAAGGTTGGCCACCAGCTCGCTCTCGGAGGGGATGCGCTGGTTGGGCTTCCAGGTGCCCTGCTTAATCTGGCTGATAATGGCCTGCTTTACGCGGACGTAGATCGGCGCAGGCTGCTCGCCCATGGCGGCGGCGAGTTGGGAAATCGCAGTCTGCTCAGTCATTGGGGTTTCCATTACGTGAGTGAAGTCGAAAAATGAAGTGTAGCCGCTAAAAAATCAGATGTATATACACCCCTATTCAACCGCGTGCACTACCCTTGATCATGATGCCTGAATAGGGTGCAACCACGCTCTCCTTTTGCCCGTCCATGCACCCCAACATGCTGGCCGTACCCGGTCTCACACCGGATCACCCTACCTGGCACGTGGCTTGCTAGTTGTATATACAAGATTATACACATACGAACCCCGGCGGGTGCGGCGCCCTGAACCTGAGACCTTCTCGGCGCTCGCGACCCCTACCCGGTCAGGTCGTCTCTACAGGAGTCATTATGTCTTTCTCAGCGCAAACATGCTGCTTGCAGCCAGGTGAGGTGGATCTGGCGACGCTCAACGCTATCTATCACGGCGGGGTCACGCTGAGCCTGGCGGAGGGCGCGCGCCAGCAGGTGATCGCCGCCCAGCGCACGGTGGAGGAGATTGTCGCCTCCGGCAAGGTGGTGTATGGCATCAACACCGGCTTTGGCAAACTGGCGCAAACCACCATCCCCAGCGGGCGGCTGGCGGAGCTGCAACGCAATCTGGTGCTCTCCCACAGCGTCGGGCTGGGTGACCTGCTGCCAGACAACGTGGTGCGGCTGGTGATGGCCACTAAAATCATCAGCCTTGGCCGTGGCTACTCTGGCGTGCGCCCGGCGCTGATTGACGCGCTAATCACCCTCTACAACGCCGGCATCATGCCCTGTATCCCAGAGAAGGGATCGGTGGGCGCGTCAGGCGATCTCGCCCCCTCGCGCACCTCTCCCTGATGCTGCTCGGGGAGGGACAGGTACGCGTCAAGGGCGAGCTGATGGACGCCACACAGGCGCTGGCGAGCGTTGGCCTGTCGCCCTTTGTGCTGGGGCCGAAAGAGGGGCTGGCGCTGCTGAACGGTACCCAGGTATCGACGGCGCTGGCGCTGCGCGGGCTGTTTGAGGCGGAGAAGGTGTTTGCCGCCGGGCTGGTGGCTGGCGCGCTCTCGCTGGAGGCGATCAAGGGGTCAGTGAAGCCCTTTGATGCCCGCATCCATCAGGCGCGCGGCCAGCGCGGGCAGATGGAGGTGGCGGGTGCCGTCGCCGCGCTGCTGGCTGGCAGGCGATCAAGGGGTCAGTGAAGCCCTTTGATGCCCGCATCCATCAGGCGCGCGGCCAGCGCGGGCAGATGGAGGTGGCGGGTGCCGTCGCCGCGCTGCTGGCTGGCAGTGAGATTGTGGTCTCCCACGCCCAGTGCGGGCGCGTGCAAGACCCCTACTCGATCCGTTGCGTGCCGCAGGTGATGGGTGCCTGCCTCGACAACCTGCGCTACGCCGCCGGGGTATTGCAGACCGAGGCTAACGCCGCGTCGGATAACCCGCTGGTGTTTACCGACAGCGGGGAGGTGATCTCCGGCGGCAACTTCCATGCCGAACCGGTGGCCTTTGCCGCCGACATTATCGCGCTGGCGGTGGCCGAAATTGGTGCCATCTCCGAACGGCGCATGGCGCTGATGCTGGACACTGGCCTCTCTGGCCTGCCGCCCTTTTTGGTCAACGATGGCGGCGTCAACTCCGGCTTTATGATCGCCCAGGTCACGGCCGCCGCGCTGGCCTCCGAAAACAAGTCGCTGGCGCACCCCGGCAGCGTCGATAGCCTGCCCACCTCCGCCAATCAGGAGGATCACGTCTCGATGGCGACCTACGCCGCCCGCCGGCTGGGGGCGATGTGCTTCAACACCGCCGCGGTGGTCGGGATAGAGGCGATGGCCGCCGCGCAAGGGATCGATTTTCACCGCCCGCTCAAAAGCTCCGCGCCGCTGGAAGCGATCCTGTCGGCGCTGCGCGAGAAGGTGGCGTTTTTGGAGCAAGACCGGCTGATGGCGCCAGACATTGAAACCATGCGCCTCTGGGCGAGCCAACCGGCGTGGCCGCAGGTGATTGCCCGCTTACTGCCCAGCCATTCGCAACATTGACAGGAGAGAGAGATGACCGAGATTCGCAAGGCGGTGGCACGTGAGATCCGCGCGCCGCACGGGACGACGCTGCACTGCGCCAACTGGTTGATTGAGGCGGCCTACCGCATGATCCAAAACAACCTCGATCCTGAGGTGGCAGAGCGCCCGGAGGATCTGGTGGTGTATGGCGGCATCGGCAAGGCGGCGCGCAACTGGGCGTGCTTCGAGCAGATTTTGCGCTCGCTGCAACTGCTCAAGGAGGATGAGACGCTGCTGGTGCAGTCGGGCAAGCCGGTCGGGGTGTTCCGCACCCACGCCGACGCCCCGCGGGTGCTGATTGCCAACTCCAATCTGGTACCCCACTGGGCCAACTGGGATCACTTCCACGAGCTGGATCGCGCTGGCCTGATGATGTACGGCCAGATGACCGCCGGCTCCTGGATCTACATTGGCGCGCAGGGCATCGTGCAGGGCACCTACGAAACCTTCGCCGAGGCGGGCCGCCAGCACTATGGCGGCAACCTCAGTGGGCGCTGGATTTTGACCGCCGGGCTGGGTGGGATGGGCGGCGCGCAGCCGCTGGCCGGGGTGCTGGCCGGGGCCTGCGTGCTGGCGATTGAGTGTCAGGCGTCGCGCATCGATTTCCGCCTGCGCACCCGCTACCTCGACCACAAGGCCCACACGCTGGAGGAGGCGCTGGCGCTGATTGAGCGCGCCACCCAAGCCGGTGACGCCATCTCCGTCGGGCTGCTGGGCAACGCGGCGGAGATCCTGCCGCAGCTGGTGGCACGCGCGCAGGCGGGCGGCAGCAGGCCGGACATCGTCACCGACCAGACCTCCGCCCACGATCCGGTCAACGGCTACCTACCCATCGGCTGGAGCGTTGAACAGTGGCAGCAGCAGCGTCAGGAGAACCCAAAAGCGGTGGAGCGCGCGGCGCGTGCCTCGATGGCGGAGCATGTCAGGGCGATGCTGGCCTTCCATGAGATGGGCATCCCGACCGTGGACTACGGCAACAACATCCGCCAGGTGGCGCTGGAGGAGGGCGTGGCGAACGCCTTTGACTTCCCCGGCTTCGTGCCAGCCTACATCCGGCCGCTGTTCTGCGAAGGCAAGGGGCCATTCCGCTGGGTGGCGCTGTCAGGCGACCCGGAGGACATCTACAAAACCGATGCCAAGCTAAAAGCACTGTTCCCCGATAACGCCAACCTGCACCGCTGGCTGGAGATGGCGCAGGCGCGCATCGCCTTTCAGGGATTGCCCGCCCGCATCTGCTGGCTGGGACTGGGCGAGCGCCATCTGGCCGGGCTGGCGTTCAATGAGATGGTGCGCAATGGCGAACTGAAAGCGCCGGTGGTGATTGGCCGCGATCACCTGGATTGCGGCTCCGTCGCCTCGCCGAACCGTGAAACCGAATCGATGCGCGACGGCTCAGACGCAGTCTCCGACTGGCCGCTGCTCAATGCGCTGCTGAACACCGCTGGCGGCGCGACCTGGGTCAGCCTGCACCACGGCGGCGGGGTGGGCATGGGCTTCTCCCAGCACGCTGGGGTGGTCATCGTCTGCGACGGCAGCGAGGCGGCGGACGCCCGCCTTGCGCGGGTGCTGTGGAACGATCCGGCCACGGGGGTGATGCGCCATGCCGATGCTGGCTATGAGCAGGCACAGGCCTGCGCGCGCCAGCATCAGCTGAACCTGCCGATGATTGACTGACCCTGTCGCGGCCGGTTCTGCCGGCCGTTTCCTGCTCACGTTGTACGGGAGACCCCATGTCCCAGAATCAGATTGAAAAGCTGGCCCGGACGGAGGCCAGACAGCTTGCGGTGTACAACGCCGGATTGTCAGATGAGGCCGTGCGTGCGACTTACCGGGTTGACCACATCGCCCGGCTCGCCAGCAATGAGAACCCCCTTGGCGCCAGCCCGGCGGTGGCCGATGCCCTCGCGGCGGCGCAGACCAGCACGGCCATCTACCCCGACTCCGCCAGCCTGGCGCTGCGTCAGGCGCTGGCGGTGAAAACCGGTGCCGGGGTGGACGCGCTGGTGGTCGGCAACGGCTCGGAGGAGCTGTTGAAGCTGCTCTGCCTCGCCTTCATCAATCCGGGCGACCGGGTGGTGACGCTGCTGCCCTCCTTCGGGCTGCACCAGATCTACCCGCAGATGATGGGCGGACAGGTCGATCTGGTGGCCGTCACCCCCGAGATGACGTTTGACCTGCCCGCGTGGCAGGCGGCGCTCAGCCAGCCGGCCAAAATGGTGATCCTGAGCAACCCCTCAAACCCGGTCGGCTGCACGCTCAGCGCCGCCGCGTTCCAGAGCCTTATCGCCAGCGCGCCCGAGGAGTGCCTGCTGGTGATTGATGAGGCCTACTTTGAGTATTGCCGCCACCTGCCGGACTACCCTGACAGTCTGGCGCTGCTGGCCGCGCAGTCCCGGCCGTGGATTGTGCTGCGTACCTTCTCCAAGGCCTACGGGCTGGCAGGATTGCGGGTGGGGTATGGCATCGCCAGCGATCCGGCGCTGGTGGAGGTGATCAACCGCGTCCGCACCCCCTTCAACATCAACCGGTCGGCACAGGCGGCCGCGCTGGCGGCACTGGCCGATGACGCCCATGTCAGCGCCAGCGTGGCGCTGGTCGCGGCACAGCGGCAGGCGATGCACGATGCCCTGACGGCGCTGGGCTACCAGGTCGCCCCCTCCGAGGCCAATTTCCTGTTCTTCCGCATCCACGGCGACAGCAAAGCTTTCGCCAACGCGTTGCTGGCGCGCGGCATCATCGTCAAACCCTGGCTGGAACCCCACTACACCGACTGGGTGCGGGTATCGGTAGGCAGCGTCGAGGACAACGCGCGCTTCCTCGCCGCCGTAAGGGCATTGCCATGATTCTCAATGCGGCGGATCTGCGCCGTCAGGCCCGGCGGGTACTGCCCGCCTTTGCCTTCAACTATGTGGATGGCGGGGCGGAGGATGAAAAGACGCTGCGGCACAATACGGCGGTGTTTGACCGCTGGCTGTTCAAGCCCTCCATGCTGAAGGACGCCAGCGCCCGCGATCTGGCGACCACGCTGGGCAACGCCCGGCTGGCTGCGCCGCTGCTGGTGGCCCCGACCGGCTACAACGGCATGTTGCGTCACCGGGCCGATCTGATGCTCGCCCGCGCCGCCGCCCAGCAGCGGATTGGGCATATCCAGAGCACTGTGTCGACCGCCTCACTGGAGGAGATCAGCGAAGCCGGGGCGAGCGCTGGTTCCAGCTCTATGTCCTCAAGGATCGGCAGGTGACGCAGGATCTGCTGCGCCGGGCGCAGCAGGCCGGTTGCAGCGCGCTGGTGGTGTCGGTGGATGCCGTCCACTTTGGCAACCGCGAGCGCGACAAGCGCCACTACCGGCGGCCAATGGCCCTCTCCCTACCGGCGCTGGCGAATATTGCCGCCCACCCCGGCTGGGTATGGCGCACGCTGGTGCCGCAGGGGATGCCCGGCTTTGGCAACCTGACGCCCTACCTGCCGCCGGAACAGCAGAAGGGCGTCGGCGGGGCGGCCTACTTTGCCAGCCAGATGGATGCGGCACTGAATTGGGAGACACTAGCCTGGATCCGCGGGCTGTGGCGCGGGCCACTCTATGTCAAGGGCATCATGACGCCAGAGGATGCCCTGATCACCCAGCGGCTGGGCGCGCAGGGGGTGGTGCTGTCAAACCACGGCGGCCGGCAGCTGGATGGCACGCTCAGCCCGATGCTGGTGCTGGCCGACGTGCGGGCGGCGGTTGGCCCGGACTTTACCCTGCTGATCGACAGCGGCTTCCGGCGCGGCACCGATGTGGTGAAAGCGCTGGCGCTGGGGGCCAACGCGGTGCTGATTGGGCGGCCGCTGCTCTATGCGGTGGCGGCGGGCGGCGAGGCGCTGGCCGCCCGCACCCTCAGCGCGCTGGTGCAGGAGATTGACCGCACGCTGGCGCAGCTCGGCTGCACCTCGCTCCGTGATCTGCACGCCGGGCTGCTGGTGGAGGCCGCCGGTCAGATGGCGGCCAGATAACCGCCATCCACATAGAGGATCTGGCCGGTGATGTAGCGTGCGGCAGGCGAGCTAAGGAAGACCACCGCCCCGGCCAGATCCTCCAGCTCCCCAAAGCGCCCGAGCGGGATGCGGGCCTGCATCCCGCGCACCCACGCCTCATCCTGATAGAACACCGCCGTCATCTCCGTCTCAAAATAGCCCGGCGCGATGCCGTTGACCCGGATGCCCTGCGCCGCCCATTCGGTGCTCAGGGCGCGGGTCAGCCCGGCCAGCCCGGATTTGGAGCTGCCATAGGCGGCCGCGCCGGGCACGCCCACCGCGCTGGTCAGCGAGCAGAGGTTGATGATGGTACCGCCCTGCCGTTGGGCCATGCCGCGCGCCACCGTCTGGGCGCAGAAGAAGGCACCCCGCAGGTTGGTGTCGATGATGCTCTGCCAGAGCGCCTCATCCGCGTCCAGCGAGGGGCAGATCTGCTCCATGCCAGCATTGTTGATGAGAATGTCCACCTCGCCCAAGTCGCTGAGACAGTGGCGGATCGCGGCGGTCTGGGTGACATCCAGCACGCGGCCCTCGGCCTGATGCCCCTGCGCCCGCAGCGCGGCCACCGCCGTCGCCAGCGTGGCGGGCTGCCGCCCAGTAATGGTCACCGCCGCGCCTGCCTCGGCCAGCGCGCAGGCGAGGGCAAAACCAATGCCACGGGTGCCGCCGGTGACCACCGCCCGTTTGCCTTGCAGGGAGAAACGCGCCATCACCGTCATGGGGCCACCACTGTTTTCAGGTAGGAGGAGCGGCCAGCGATCAGCGCCTCGTAGGCCGCTGGCACCGCCTCCAGCGGGACGGGGGGTGCCATCAGCGTGCGCAGATCCTCCGCCATACCCGCCATCAGCCCCAGCGCCTGCCGCTGCTCATCGCGAAAGACGCTACAGCCTGTCAGGGTGATTTCGCGCTCCACCAGCAGATTGCAATCCAGCTCGGCGACATGGTGGAAGATCCCCACCAGCGCGATGCGCCCGCCGGGGCGGATGCCCGCCACCAGCTCCCGTAGCACCGCCATCTGGCCGGTCGCCTCGACGGCAAAATCGTACGGGCTGGCCTCCTCCAGCGGCACCAACGCCGCCAGACGCGCGCGCCGCTCGGCATTTGGCTCACTCAGCTGAACCCGGCACTGGCCGGTGCGGCGCAGCAGCAGCGCCACCAGCCCGCCGATGGTGCCGCCACCGGCAACGCGTACCCGGCTGCCCGGCGGCGCGCGCAGCTGGTTGAGCACCCTGAGCGCCACGCCGAGCGGCTCGCTTAGCACCGCCACATCGTCGGGCACTGCCTCTGGCACCGGCAACAGGCTGCGCGCGGGCAGTACCACCTGCTCAGCGAACCCTCCGTCACACACCTCGCCGACAAAGCCCAGTGAGGCGCACAGGTTGTGCGCATTCTGCTGGCACGCTTCGCACTGGCCGCACCAGACGCGAGAGTCAGCCACCACCCGGCTGCCCGGCGCGAACCCGGTCACGTCCGCCGCCGCCTCCAGCACCTCGCCAAACAGCTCATGGCCTGGCGTCACCGGCAGGGTAGCCAGCCACTTCCCGGTGCGGTAGTTGTGGATGTCCGAACCGCAGATGCCCGCTGCCCGCACCCGAACGCGCACCTGGCCGGGCGCGAGCCGCGGGGCGGCTTTCGTCCCCACGGCCAGTTGCCCAATCCCATACAGTTGTACCGCCCTCATGGCTCACTCCTCAGTCAGCAGGCTGTCCAGCCAGCGGGAAAAATCATCCTCGCCTCGGCTGCCCAGCATCACGGCCATCGCCAGCCCCAACGCGGAGCTGGTGGGGTTGTGGGCGCTGGACGCGCCTGCGCGCAGATTCATCACCAGCGTCGGGCAGCAAAACAGCGCCAGACGCATAATCTGTTGCCAGTTGTCGGGCAACCAGCCCCGGCCACGCAGTTCCGCCAGCAGCGGCCGCCAGTAGCGCTCCCCCTTGCTGTGCAGGAACGCCGCGCGCAGCGGGGTCAGGTGCCAGTCATGCCGGACGTCCAGCACGTCGCCCTCACGCGTCACCGTGACCCGGTAACGCTCTACCGCCTGATGCGGCTCATAGAGCCAGCAGGGGTGCGTGAAGATGTTATGGAACGTGGCCTTGATCTCCGCCAGCAGCGCGGGGATATGGCTGCCAGCGAAGGCCGGGTCGAAGCTGACCAGCTGCGGCTGCCCCGCCTGCGTGGCATACCAGACATTGGCGTTGTGGGCGTCGCCGTGCGCCACCACCACGCCATGCCCGGCCAGCGCAGAAGGGGCCAGATGCTGGCCCGCGGCGAGGAAGAGCTGTTGCAGGGTGTCGGGGTACATCACGCCGTTGATGCGCCAGCGCAGCGTGCTCAGCGTCTGCCACGGCAGGGTGAGGTCGCCCAACGGGAAGGGCTGGCCCACGTAAAAACGCGCCACCCGGCCGCCCAGCCCGGCTGGCTGCCCCGGCGAAACCAACCGGTGCCAGAACAGCTGGTGGATCGACTCCGCCGCCACCTCGCTGGCGCTGGCCTGCCGCAGCGTCGGCAGGGTGTGCGCCAGGATCTCCGCGTCCGCGCGGCACTGCGCCTCCACCACCTCCGCCATCGCGGGCCACGCCTCACGGGACTCCAGGTCATAACAGACATCGGCCAGCCGCCGCTCATCCCGTAGGGCGTAGAGCAGGATCTGGCGGCCCGGCTCACCGCAGGCGTAGAGCGGCACATCCACCCGGAAACCGTGGCGGCGCAGCAGCCCGGCGCGGTAGTACTCGCCGATGGTCTGCTCCTCGCCCTCCTCGTGGTGATATTTGAAAAAGAGCGTGCGTTGGTCGGCGAGCGACACGCGGCCATTCAGGGAGTTGAGGCTGTACTGGTCGCGGTTGATGTGCAGGCCGCTCACCGCCACGCCGGTCACCTCGGCGATCAGCTGGCCCAGCTTCTCGCTGGCTTGCGCCCACTCCCCCTGCTGCGTCAGCCGCCGCGCCTCCGCGGCCAGCGGCGCGCGCGGTTGCTCACTCATGGTGGCCCTCCTTCAGCAGCGCGTGCCGCAACCCGGAGACCGCCAGGGCATGGCCGGGGAAGCCCTCATACTCCGCCAGCCGCTTCGCCTGCGTCGCCAGTTCCTGATAGCCAGCGCGGGTAACGTAGCCGACGGAGATGCGTTTCATATAGTCGAACACCGAGAGCGGCCCGGCCGTTTTGGCGGCACCGTTGGTCGGCAGCACCGCGTTTGGCCCCAGCACAAAGTTGCCGAGCGCAATCGGCGTATGTGGGCCGAGCAGGATTTCACCGGCGTTGCGGATCTGGGGCATCACTGCCATCGGCTCCTCGGCGAGGATCTCGAGGTGCTCCGGCGCATATTGGTTGACGAATGCCACGGCGGTGGCGAAATCCTTGGTCAGCACCACGCCGCCGTGCTGGCCACCCAGCACCTGCTGGGAGAAGCGGGCGCGCTTCTCGCCAATCTGCGCCCAGTAGCCGGGCAGTGCTGCCATCGCCTCCTCCGCCACCCGGCGGCTCGAGGTGACCAGATAGGCGGAGGAGTCTGGCCCATGCTCGGACTCAATCAGCAGATCCAGCGCCGCCAGCGCGCCGCTCACGGAGTCATCCGCCAGGATCAGACTTTCGCTGGGGCCAGCTGGCACGCCCGGATCGATCAGGTGGGAGAGCTGGCGCTTCGCCGCCACCACCCACGGGCTGCCGGGGCCGACGATTTTCAGGCACTTCGGCACGCTCTCGGTGCCGTAGGCCACCGCTGCCACGCCCTGCGCGCCGCCGCACTTGTAGACCTCCGTGATGCCGACCAGCCGCGCGGCCACCAGCGTTGCGTCATCCACCGTGCCATCCGGGCCGGGCGGCGTGATCACCACCGCGCGCGGCACCCCGGCAACCACGGCGGGCACGGTGGTCATGATCAAGACGCTGGGGAAGGAGCCTTTGCCGCGCGGCACATAGCAGGCCACCGCATCAATCGGCACATGCCGATCGCCGGCAAACGCGCCCGGCCGCATCTCCTTCCACCACATCTCCTCGGGCTTCTGCGCCTCATGGAAGGCCCGCACGTTCTCCACCGCATAGCGGATCGCCTCAATCACCTCCGGCGCCAGCCGCTGGAACGCCTGGTCAAACTCGTGCTCCTGCGCGCGCAGCGGGAAAGTGTCCGGCTGGACGCCGTCAAACTCGCGGCCAAAGCGGATCAGCGCCCGGTCGCCCTCTTCGCGCACCGCCTCAATGATCGGTTGCACCTTGCCAGCGAAGAAAGAGAGATCGGACTCGGTGCGGGTGAACAGCGCCGCCGGCAACTGCGCCGAGGCCGACAGATCGTGGAATGAGACAGACATACGGGTTCCTTATTTTCAGTGGGCCAGGGTGTGTTGGTGGATGCGGTTGAGCACGTCCTGCTGGAGTTCCATGAACGCCGGGACGCGCTGGATGTTCTGATGGCGCGGGCGCGGCAGGCCGACGTCGAACGTCGAGTCGATATGACCCGGCCCCATCACCACAATGCGATCGGAGAGCCAGACCGCCTCTTCAATGTCATGGGTGACGAACATCACCGTCAGCCGGTGCGTCTCCCAGATCTCAATCAGCAACTGCTGCATCTGGTGGCGCGTCATGGCGTCGAGGGCGCCGAACGGCTCATCCATCAGCAGGATTTTTGGCCGGTAGGAGAGCGCGCGGGCAATGGCCACCCGCTGCTTCATGCCGCCAGATAGCTCGCTGGGCCAGCGATCGGCGGCGTGGCCAAGCTTCACCAGTTCCAGATGCTGCTGGGCGATCTCGCGGCACTGGTTGGCGGGGGTGCCCGCCGCTTTCAGGGCAAATTCGATGTTGCCGCGCGCCGTCAGCCACGGCAGCAGGGTATAGGACTGGAACACCACGCCGCGATCCAGCCCGGCCCCCTGGATAGGCTCGCCATCGACCAGCACTTCGCCCTCGTCGAACTCCTCCAGCCCCGCGGCAATCGACAGCAGGGTACTTTTGCCGCAGCCGGAGGTGCCGACGATTGAGACGAACTCATTGTCATTCAGCGTCAGGTCGATGCCGCGCAGTACCCGGTGACGGGTCGCGCCTGAGGGGAAACTCTTCTCCAGCTTGTTGATTGTCAGGGTCGCCATCAGCTGCGCCTCCGGTTGTAGCGGAACAGCACGCGCTCGGCGGCGCGCATGATCTGGTCAGTGATAAGCCCGAGCAGGCCCAGCAGCAGGATGTAGCCGATAATGGTGTCGGTCTGGAAGTAGCGCTGGGAGACCACGATGCGGTAGCCCAGCCCGGAGGTGGAGGCGACCAGTTCCGCCAGCACCAGCCAGGTCCACGCCCAGCCAAGGCTGATGCGCAGCGCGTCCCAGATCGCCGGCAGGGCGGAGGGGATGACGATGCGCAGCAAAATCTTGCGGTCTGGCAAGCCGAGGGTGCGGCCCAGCCCGATGAAATCCGGCGGCACGCGCTTCACCGCATCGATCATCATCAGCACCTGTTGGAAGAAGGTGCCAATCCAGATCACCAGGAATTTTTGGATGTCATCCGTGCCGGTCCACAGGATGGTCAGCGGCACGAAGGCCACCACCGGCATGTAGCGGATAAAATCAACCAGCGGCTCCACGATGGCCTTGACCAGCCCGTAGCAGCCGGCCAGCACGCCGATGACAATCGACATCACCGACGAAATGGCAAACGCAATCGCCATGCGATACAGGCTGCTCTCAAGGTCATTGAGCAGCGTGCCGTTGGCCGCCAGCGTCACCATCTGGTGCCAGACCCGCTCAATGCCCGGCAGGAAGAGGGGTTTGATGGCGCCGCTGGCCGTCGCCAGCCACCAGGCCAGCAGCAGCAGGGCGAACACCGCGATGGAGAGGGTCAGGAACTGCGCCCGGCTGGGCGTCTTCCCGATGGTCAGCAGGTCATGGCGCCGACGGCGCTTTTTGGCCCGCGGGTTCACACTCTGCAGTTCAAGCGAACTCATATATCCTCCGAATAGGCTGGCGCCCCGCCACTACAGGCCGTTAACAAAGCTGGCGTCGATGGTCTGTTGCGGCGTCACCGGCTGGCTGACGATGCCCGCCTCGGTGGCCGCCTTCAGCAGGTGGGGGAAGGTTTTCTCGGTGAAGTCATGGGAGAGCAGCGTTTTGTTATCTGCCAGGGAGTAGTAGTGCACGCCGTCGAAGGCGCTATCCAGTTCCGCTGGCGACGCGCCGACCGCCTTGGCGATGATGGCGCGCCCTTCTTGGGTATTCGCCCGGTAGTAATCCAGCGCGCTGTTCCAGGTTTTGATCAGCGCCTTGATGCCCTCCGGGTGCTGCGCGATGAACTCCTCCCGCACCACCAGCACGTCACTGATCAGGCCGGGATCGGAGGCACCGCTGTAGAGCATCTTCAGGCCAGCGTCGCCCTGTTTGGCGGCAGTGAGGTAAGGCTCATAGGTGACCGCTACCGGCACCCGCCCGGCAATGATTGCGCTGCCTGCCGAGGCGGCGGGCATTGGCACCGGTTGGATGTCGGCATAGGTCAGGCCCGCCGAGGCCAGCGCGCTGCGCAACAGGATGTCGCTGGTGGTGCCCTCCTCATAGGCGACCTGCTTGCCCTTCAAATCCTTCAGGCTGGCGATCTCCTTGCTGCCGAGCATGGCGTCAGCGGTATTGCTCTGATCGAGCATCAGGACGATTTTGACCGGCAGACCCGCCGAGATCATGCCGATGGCGGTGTGGGTGGCGATATTGGCCGCGTCAATCTGCCCGCTCGCCAGCGCAGCGTTGATGTCTTTGTCTTCGGCAAAGTTGATCACCTCCACCTGCTTTAGCCCCTGCTGTGCAAACAACTTTTGGCTGGCGGCGATATGCCACTGGCCATACCCCAGCCAAGGCTCGACGCCCATTTTAATGCCCGCCGTGTCCGCCGCCGACACGGCAAAGGTTGCCGGCAGCAGCCCTACGCAGCACAGCACGGCAAAGGAGGTATTCATTACGCGGGGAGAGAGCATGATGGTGTCCTTCTGTCTAGGTTATCGGCAAGGCCCGTAGTGATCTGGGCATGTATATACAAGTGCTATGCAAGGTGAATGCCAGCTGGTTAAGCCTTGCCGTATCATGCCTCGATAATTGCGCTGCTCACTTTTAGTGCAAAGAGGCGGTGCAGCGCACCAGCCGCTGGCACTCGCCTCTCTCATGGATAGACAGATCGCTCAGGGCTTCACGGGGCGGGTCTTATAGCCTTTCAGGAGCAGCAGGAGTAGCGGGCACATGCCAGCCACCACCAGCAGCAACACGATGAAAAGGGTGAGCTGTGTACTGCCTGTCAGCCAAAACAGGCCCTGTACTCCTCCTTCCCCAATGGCACCGGACATAGAGAGCAGCGAGAGGTAGAACGTTTTTCGCGCAGGGAAATGCGTAGCCATCGCCAAACCATACAGTTGCCCAAATGCCACATAACCGCCAAAAGAGAGCAGCGAGATGGCGACCACCAGCAGTGGAAAATAGCGGGTGCCACTGTAGAAGATAAGCAGGGCGATGAAGATGGCAGCCAGCCCTTTCAACGCATTGGTCGGCGTATTTTCGCTGAACAGGTCATATCTCTTCATGGCAAAAAAGAGCAACGTCACGATAATCGCATCGAAGGAGAGCCAGAAATTGACGCCCTCCGTAGCCAGAAAATGGGCGTCGAGTGACGGCAGAATCGCGTATACCACCGAGCACCCGGCCCAAACGGACAGGCAGGCAAGCCACTCCGATAAGAATTTACCGTCAATGGCGCGCTCCTTTCTCTCCTCAACCTCACTTCCCCTATCAAAGCCAGCGGTGAGCCGGAAGATATGGCGCGCGCTAAAGAGAAACGCCGCAAAGAGCACCATGATGGAGGCGATATAGTGGGCAGGAGCCAGGATGGCTAACAAGGGCGCAATTACCGCCGCAAGATTGATCAATAACAGATGGGTATTGAACACCTGATGGCTGCTTTTTGTGGTGCCTGAGGAAACGGCCCTTTTATCCACCTCCTCCAAAAAAGAGAGCAACATGGAGGAGGTGGCGCCTCCCCCGATGCCAGCGAATATTGCCAATGCCATAAGCAACAGCGGGGATTGGATGAATATCATCCCCAAAAAAGCGCAAGACTCAATTACCGCGCCACAGAGAAAAATCTTTTCACGGGCGACGGTTTTTGCCAGATAAGCGTAGAGAATCGGGGAGGCTCTAAACAGGCTAAAGAGGATAAAGTAAAAGAGGCCCGCCTGCGGCGTAGTGAGATGGCCCTGTACCACCAACTTCAATGGCCAGACAATGCTCACCGACAGAAAGAGCAGTCGCTCCAGCCAGTGGGTAACGAACAGGGGCAGCAACGCCGAACCAGCGGGTAAGTTCGTCGGTTTAATAGACGCAATCATGCTTAATAGGCTTCCAGGCCAGAGTATGACAAGCTCGACGCTGGCACATCGCTGTCGGCATAGTGCGCCACAATTTGCCTGTCCTCTTTATGCAGTAATTCAATGATATTACAGACATTGACCAAAATGGTGTGCTGCTCCTCCGCGGAGATGGCGGGCGTCTCTTTGAGCAGGTTGAGGGTAATTAAATCGTGATCGCCATCTTCATTGATATCCGAGTGCTTCAGGATCGGTTTGTAAAATTTCTCCGGCAGGCCCTTATCCTTACAGGCTTGCAATAGTGCCGCGTTGAACTCATGGGAGGGCGTTTCAAACAGGAAAAGGGAGCTATAAAAACTTAACGGATGTTGCCGGGCATAGACCGCCAGGCTGGCATTGGCGGAGAACGTGGCGGGCAGCGGATTTCTTTTGAGCAGTTCGCTTTCGGGTATCCCTACCGCAGACAGGCACTCGGCCATCATCTCGTCGTGGTTATACTCTTCGATAAAGAGTTTGGTCAGCTCTTTTCTGACGGCCGGCGAAACGTTGTGGCTCAAGGATGAGGAGACGATGGCGGCAGACATTTTGACCAGGTGATAGTACTCGATGGCAAAGCCAATAATTTCACCCTTGGTAATGGCACCCGTGACCAGACGTTCATAGAGGGGGAAGTGCCAAAGGTTGATTGCCATTTGGTGGCCGTCGGCAATAAACGGCTATAGTAAAAATCTTCCCCGCTCAATACACCCGAAGGCGCAGGCAGGCTTTCGCTTCCCTCTTCCAACAGGCCCAACTTATCGAGCGTTGAGATAATCTCCTCAACGTCAATGTTCACGATTGCCGGGGAGATATCTGCCAACGCGGCATCGCGGTCAGATAGGCAATTTATTAAGCGCGTAACTTCATGAAGATCGTCCTTCTCGACGCTCAAACGGCAGCCCTGTTCGCGGTAAAACAGGTGAAAGGTGGTATTGTCGCACTCAACCTTGATCTCTTTTCTTAATTTTGGGTTAGTAAAAAACATTGCCGCCTCCCTTAAATGGTACGCAGAACGGGGTTGTGCTCATTTGAATAGTACTCCCACACCGCAAGATAAAAGTGGTGGTAGAGTTCTACAAACAGTTTGGTCTGGCGAATGGCGCGCTCAACGTCAAATGGGTTCACTACATCAATGCCAGACAAGAGACGGCGGCCAAAGCTGGCATGGCCCTCTTCAATATTGACCAATGAGTGAGACTTTATTTTTTTGACAAATTCGGGTGAGAGCTTTCCAGACCTTTCCATGGCATTGACCACGGTATCGACTTCATTGTCTTTGCCTTCAATGATCTCCATGCAACTAAAGAAGAACAGGGGATCATTGGCTGACCAAAAGGCCAAGGCATTAATCAACCCTTTGGTCTCAGCCAGAGGCACGCTATTTCTGATCTCCTCTTTGGTGAAACCCTCGGCCATCAGTGCGGAAAGAAAGATCTCATAGTGACCATTCTCTTCACAGAATACTTCACTCATCTCTTTGCGCGTTTGTCTGGCACCCTGGAATGAGAGTGCTGGGCTGTCAAATACCGCGCCATGCGCCAGGAGATGGTAAGTTTCAATCGCCATGCCCAGATAGACATTTTTGGGCACGGCGGCCGGTTGGGAAAGCGCTTCCCAAAGGGGATTTTTATAAAGTAGGGCATGGAGCCACGCGTGTTGCTCATCCTCTATCTCTAACATGGCGGCTTTGCCGCTCATATATGCGCTATTATTTTTTAGAACGAGGCCAAACTCCTGCATGGCATCCAGAAGTTGCACCAAATCTTCTGGCTCTATTTTGGCTTTCCATTGATTGATCAACTCACGGGTGGTCGTTTCCCCGTTGATCTGACCTAAAATATCATAGGCGGATTGGCTATCTACCGGTAACTCCTGGAACTTAAATTCGCCAAACTCATTATTGGCGTGGAGCATGTCATTGTGCAGCGTCAATTCGCAATTAAGCCGTGGTCTGGCGTTATCATAATCCATAAGATTCTCCTTGTAATAAAGGCACCCAGTGGGTGCCTTCATCCCATTACAGATGCGCAGGCATCAATACTGGACGAGCATGAGTTGCAACGATAACAACTTTTTTCTTTTGCTGTTTCATGGTGGATCCTCTTTACGCGTTAGATGGGAATAAAAGGCATTCACGCAATATATTGCGTGAACGATAAAGACGAGATTTAAGGTCTAGTCTTTATGGGGTTAAGCTAAAATAACCTGCTCATTTTCACAATGCTTTTTTTAATAAAGAGAGCGCTGCCCTTTGATTTGTTTTAATGCCAGAGAATAAGCGGGATATATCGTTGGTGTGCGGTTTGTTTGATCTGTTTATTGGTTGAAATATAGCGGCTTCTCCTGCGATAAGTTTTACTTTTGGCGTTTTCGCAAAGGGATATTATTTTCTTATATTTATTTGAGGATAAATACGGTTCGGGTAATATTAGAGCAGAATTAGTCACCGTGCTAAATAATGTTACGCCGTGACATTGTTATCAAGGTTTATCTTACGCTGAGCGCCATAATTTTGGAGGCTCATGTTCTTGCAACAGGACGCATTACTTCTCTCTATATGAAAATAGTTATCATTAATATGGTGAGGTTTTTTCAAGATGGATTTACTTCGCTGGCAAAGTGTGTCTTTTATTAAGAATGACTGGCGAGTTTTAATTTAACTGAAGGTTTATGATGACCACCGCACACCCCCTATTTCATGGCAACAAGGCGCTTTTAGCGTCACGACGGATATCGCACAGCTTGATATTCCGGCCATCCATGCTTACCTCACCCGCTCAAGCTGGGCGGAGGGCATCGACATTGAAACAGTGCGCATGGCGGTGTCGAACAGCCTGAGCTTTGGTTTGTTTGAGGCGGGTAAGCAGATTGGTTTTGCCCGTCTGGCGACGGATTTTGCCACCTTTGGTTATCTGTGTGACGTCTACGTGCTGGAAGAGTACCAGCAGCAGGGGATGGGGCGTTGGTTGGTCAGTTGCTGCCAGGCCCATCCGTTGATGGCCCGTCTGCGCAAAATCATGCTGGTCACCACCACCGCCCCCTGGTTATACCAGAAGTTTGGCTACCAGCCTGTCAACCTTGAGAACACTGTCTGGCAGATTGCCCGGCCGGATATCTACAAGCAGTCAGGCAACACCTGACCGGCGATGCGCAGTCCGGGGAGAAAAGAGTATTTCAGTAAATACGGCATTACGATTAATCGTAAAATCGTTTTTGTAAGAATGATTTGAAAAATCAGTTGGTTAATGATGGGGCAGGAGACAACTTATTCGTGGCGTGGCATCGGCTATCAGACACCTTGCCTAAAAAGCAGAGCCAATGAGAGGGGTTTTGAAAGGTTAACACTTTCATGCAATGTGGTCACAGGCTAACCAATTTCACGCTTATTGAGCCTATTTTAGGTGCCGTAATACCCCTGATTTGGGCGTTTACATGCAAGTCGTAACCTTTTCGCTTTTGCCGTAATAGCGCAAAAGTGTTTTTACGATTCGTCGTAAATCTGTAATTCAGTTTTGACGATATACATTGTGGCTGATGGCTTGGAAGGCGCGTGGGCATTGAAGATCCGCCCGCCCAACAGTTGGCCCGCTGTCGGGAGGGCAGATAGCTTATCGGCTGATGCTGGCGTTCAGGGCCTCAATGGAGGTGTGCAGACCGGCTTCCACGCTCATGGTCAAATCCTCCATCTCCAGTGAGACATCGCCGTTATATCCGGTCATGCGCAGTACCGAGAAAAACTCTTTCCACCACTTGAGATCCTGGCCGCACCCTACCGCTACATAGTTCCAGGTGCGGGTTTTGGTGTTCGTCACCGGCTGGTACTCCAGCAGGCCATCAATGTCCGCCAGACCGCGCTCAATGCGCGCATCTTTACCATGCACATGGAACACCGCCCCTCCAGCTTGCGCACGGCGGCAATCGGGTCAGCGCCCATGGCAATCAGGTGCGAGGGATCAAGGTTGATGCCTATCATCTCATCCACCGCATTGCGCAAACGCAACAGGGTTGAGGCGTTATAAACCAGCTGGCAGGGGAACGCCTCCAGCGCAATCTGCTCAACGCCATGCTGTTTGGCGTGCTGGACAAATTTTTTCCACCAAGGGATTGCCACATCGTCCCACTGGTACGCAATCACCCCCGGCATATAGTCCGGCCAGGAGATGGTCGAGGTGATCCAGTTGGGGACGCGATCCTCCGGGCCGCCGCCCGGCAGGCCGCTCATCATCACGATCTTTTTGACGCCCAGTTTGCCCGCCAATTCGACCGCGCGGTAACTGCTCTTGGTATGCCGCTCGCCCAGCTCGCCGGGAGCCAACGGGTTGCCGGAGCAGTTGAGCGCGACAATGCGCATCTCACGCTGTGACAATGCCTGTTGGAACTGCGCCAGCTTCTCGGGCGATGACAGCAGGGCTTCGGTATCGACGTGCGGGCAGGGCGACCACCCCCCAGCGGTCATCTCCACCCCGGTGATGCCATAGCTTTTTACTTTATCCAACATGGCCGGAAAGGGTAAATCGGCCAGAACATCGGTACAGAGTGCAAGTTTCATTTTTTGATCCTTTAAATGCCGGAGATAATTAAGCTCTCTCGAAATGCTCAATAAATTCTTGTTTGGTGCTGGCCCTGGCTAATAACGCGGTTTTGACGTCATCACCCAGTAACGTGGCGATATCCGCCAGTACCTGGATATGCGCATTCTGCGTTGCCGCGACGGCCACCACGATAAAGGCCACCTTGCCCATGCCCCAGCTCACGCCATCAGGAAATTGGAACACCTGAAAGCCGGTTTTAATCACCTGATCGAGGTTCTCTTTGGCGCAATGTGGAAACGCAATCCCGGCACCGATATAGGTGGAGACGCTTTTTTCACGCGCCAACATGCCGTTAAGGAAGCCCGGTTGGACACACCCGGCTTTTTCCAGCGCGGCGGCGGCAAGATGGAGGGCCTCGATTTTGTTCGCCGCGTGGCAATGCAGGTGCAGTACATCGTCAGTCAGTTTCAGCATGGTATCTCCTCAGGCTCAGCGCGGAGTGGAGTGAATCAGCGATAGATGGCGGGCCGTTCTGGAATGGTCACGTCATGCTTCTCACCGTCTTGCAACGAGGCCAGCCCCGCGTCGCACACCAGCGCCACCACGTAGCCATCCCAGGAGGAGGGGCCGCCCAGCGCCCGGCCGGCGCGAATGCTATCGACAAAGCACTGCACCTCACGATCGTAGGCGGTGGCGAAACGTTCCATGCAGGAGCGCGCGATATGCTGCGCGTTGCCATGCAGGGAGCGGGTGCTGATCACCTGCTGCTCGGTCAGCGCCGCCGTGGCGTTCTCGCCGACCACTTCGCAGCGGATGTCATAGCCGTAGTGGCAATTGACGAACAGCTCGTCATCAATGCGCACGCCAGATTCAGTCTCAAAGATGATGATCAGCGGATCCTGCAAATGGGGCAGCGCCCGGCGGGTCTTCTTGCGGGGCCGGTCAACCCGCACCGAGGTGATATTCTCGTTGAGCAGGTAACGGACAATGTCGATTTCATGGGTCGCGGAGTCGTTCACCGCCATCTCCAGCGTATAACTCTCCGGCACAGAGGGATTACGGTGCGCGCAGTGGATCAGCATGATCTCGCCCAGTTCGCCGCCGTCGATCGCCTGTTTCAGCGCCTGATAGCCGGGGTCGAAGCGGCGCATAAAGCCGAGTTGCAGCAGGCGCCTGCCCGCTTTCACCTCCGCCTCAATGATCGCCCTGGACTCATTGGCGGTCGGCGTCAGCGGCTTTTCGCAGAACACCGGTTTGCCAGCCCTGAACGCCGCCAGAATCTGTGCCTGATGCACCGGGCCAATGGAGCAGATAAACACGGCATCCACCCGTTCTGAATGAATCATCTCCTCTGCATCATAAAACGCGCTGGCACCATATTCAGCGGCGACCGCATCGGCAGCGGCGCGGTTGATATCGCATACCGCCGTCACCTGCGCACCCGAAATAACCGTGTGCAGACGCTTCAAGTGGTCGCGGCCAATCATGCCTAACCCAATCAATCCTATTTTGACCGTCATTGATCTATCCTCAATTGCCGTGAAGTTAAAAACTGAATTTCTTTTCAATCTGTTCCAGTGTCATGCCGCGCGTCTCAGGGAGATATTTCACCAATAGCAGCAGCATGATAATGTTCGCGGCCGCAAAGAACCCAAAGGTCATGCCTCCGCCATAATGGTTAAGCAGCAGTGGGAAGAGTGACTGAATAATAAAGTCGAAAGTCCACAGGCCAAATACGGCGAACCCCATGCCGACGCCGCGCATTCTTAATGGGTAGATTTCCGCAAGCATCAGCCAGAATACGGGGGCGATCCACCCCTGCATAAATAACAGGAATACCAGCATCAAGCCGAGAATAACGTAGGGCGCGCTGGCAAAGTTTGCCCGTAAGGTTTCCACGCCATCAATGACTTCAGTATGGAAAAAGTATTTAAAGGACAAACCAATCAGAATCAGGCTGAGGGTGACGCCCGCCTGGCCGGTGAAAAACATTTTACGGCGTGAGTGCCGGCCAATTAACGCAATACCCAGCAGCGTCGCAATAATCGAGATCAGGCCATTGGCGACGGCACCGGTAACGGCGGCGGCATCCCCCAGCCCGGTGGCCTTCAGCACAGTGGGCGCATAGTACATGATGGTGTTGACGCCCGTGACGCGCGTCGCCAACACAATCATCAGGCCGATTAACACCAGCTGCACCACCCAGCGGTTTTTCAGCTCGGCAAACAGGTTGAATTTCACCTCATCCACCTTAATGAGTTGCTGGATCTCCTTTACCTCGCGATCCACCTCTTCCGGCAGGCGCAGCGTTTTCAGCACGCTCATTGCTTTTTCCGTCTCTCCACGGCGGATATAAAAGCGTGGTGATTCAGGCATTACCAGCATCCCGAGCCACAGTAACGCACCGGGCAGCGCCGGGATAGCCAGCATGATGCGCCAGTTGTGGGACATGTCAGGATAGAGGTTGACGATGGCGGCGTTGACCGAGTACGCCAGGAACTGCCCAGTCACGATCATCAGCTCATTGACCGTCACCAGCCGCTCCCGCTGGTTGGCGCGCGCCAGCTCGCAAATATAGATGGGCACCGTAACCGACGCACAACCGACCGCCAACCCCAGCACGAAACGCGCCACAATCATCGATGGCACGCTCCACGCCAGTGAGGTCGCGATAGCCCCCACCATAAAGATGGCCGCCACCCACAACAGGTTTTTGCGCCGCCCCTGCTTGTCTGATAAATATCCCCCAAACAGTGAGCCCAATGCCGCGCCAAATAACAGGAAGGAGGTGATCAACCCCTCCTGAGCTGGCGTAAGATTGAGATCGTACTTCATGAAAATAAGCGCGCCAGAAATCACCCCCGTGTCATAGCCAAAACACAATCCACCAATGGTTGAAATAAGGGTAATTAACCGCATGCGCCGCGGAGAGTGCAGGTTGGTTTTATTATGCATAGCGTATCCATCTGGTTATAAGTGAACAGCGTTGCATGCCGGTAATACGGCACTTTATTTATGCTCTTTTACTCTGAGTGATTTTATAAGCTGCGAATACCCTTGCTGGCTCTGTGCTATAACGTCACGCCTATTAACGTTGCAATGAAGTTATAACAAAGTGAATGTTTAACGCCATACGATTCCTGATGCATGATTTTGCAGCGTGTTGGCGATCAAAAAATTCGTGCGAAAAGCACAAAATCAAGTGATGGCTGTCACGGCACCAGCTTTATCCGTTGACATAGCAAGAATGGAGAGGATTGAAATTGGCTAATTTCCACCTTGCATTTCGATAGGTGGGTTATTCCAAACATGGCTATTATTTGGCGGGGAGGGGAGGCTGACAAATTAAAACAGGAGTATCTTTTCGCCAGTCAATAATAGCAATAATGATGATATTGATTATTGGGCGGTTGAAAAATGGGTATTGACGCGTTTTTTCAACGGGTATTTCTCCCGCCGGTGCTGGATACCCATCCGTTAAGGGATGAAGATGCCTGTTCTACACCGTCGCCACAACGTGGGATAGCAATAATAGCGAGATAAAAGCGGATGAATATTGGCAAGCCCCTATCTATCAATGGCTTGGTTAAAAAAGGGAGAGCAAGATTGATGATTACGGCTCTCCGTCGGCATGTAAGAATGGTGGCAGACCAACAGGAGACATCATGCTGACTTTCCGCCTGAACGAGCCGCCTTCATTACGTGGTTTTGAGAACAATCTGCGGCCACGGCTGACCTTTATCTGTAAGGCCGAAGGGGCGGGGGCCGCGATCCCGCGAGTGATGCACAAGCACGACGATCGGCTCGAGCTGATGTTTATCCGGGCCGGGAGCGGGAGCTATAACATTGATGGCCGAAACTACCGGGTGCAGCAAGGTGACCTGCTGCTGTTCAACGCGCACGTGCTGCATGATGAAAACCCGACCGCATCCGATGACCTGTTGATTTTTAGCTGTGGGGTTGAGCAACTGAAAGTGGACGGGTTGCCGACCAATATCCTCACTACCCGCGCGCAGCCCGCCGTCATGCCCAGCGGTGAGTTCTATGACGAGATCTGCCAGCTGTTTGATCAACTCTGGACGCACGTCAACAGCAAGCGAGTCTACAGCGCAGAGATGAGTGACAACCTGCTCAGCGTACTGCTGCTGCTGTGCCGTAACCTCTGGATGGCCCATAAGCCTGAGCATGAAAGCCCCCAAACCCTGCTGGGGCAGCGGGTGAAGGAGTATATCGATAACCATTACAAAGATGACATTGCGCTCAGTTCCATCACTGCCGCCCTCAATATGAGCCAGTTTTATCTGGCGCATGTTTTCAAAGCCTACTCGGGCTACTCCCCCAAGCAGTATCAGACGCGCCGCCGCATTGGCGAAGCACAGAATTTATTATTGAGCACCGATCTGGGCGTCACGGAAGTGGCCAACGCCGTGGGGTATGACAACGTGAATAACTTCCATCGTATATTCCATAACCTGGTGGGCATTCCGCCGGCGCGCTATAAGAAATTCTGGCTGAACGGGCAGGGGAAAATATAAATTTTCGCAAAGTATCAAAAAGCCGCTACGCTTTTTTCAGCGGGTGTGAAATTGACAGGTTCAAAGCATTGCCCAGAACGGGAAGATGCTTTTTTGGTCACATCCCTTCCTCGTCATTTTCATGAATTATGTGCAGTATGAAAATGTCACCGTAATGATAATAACGCTGCGGACGCGCGTGTTTTATTTTAGGATAAACCTCATTAAATAAGCGAGCTATAATTTAACTTATTGTTTTTAAATTTAATTATAATTATCCCCTCTCTTTTTCGTCCACCGCAAAAATAGCGTTATATGACGCTTTTTTGACAGCTCTGTCATAAAACCTTCATAGAATTTCTATAAGTTAGTCACACAAATCGTTGTGCTTCTGCTGCTTGAGCGATATACAGGAAATTCTTTCTGATGAGTGATTATGTAACGACCCAGCCATTAACGGTGGCTGCAACCCCCTTATCCCCGGCCGACCTGACCAAAAAAGGTGAAAGTAAGAAGCCAATGCTTCTTTTCATCCTGCTGCTTATTATGGGCGCGGTATTTACCGGTACACACCTTATTGGCGACATTAAACAGACCGGGCTGGAATATAGCAGTTCGCTGCCCTTCATCCTTTTGGGTGTCGCGTTGCTGGCCGCACTGGGTTTTGAATTCGTGAACGGTTTCCATGACACCGCAAATGCGGTGGCAACCGTGATCTATACGCGCTCGCTGCCACCGACGGTGGCTGTGGTCTTGTCAGGGATCTTTAACTTCCTTGGGGTGCTGTTCTCCACGGGTGCGGTCGCGTTCGGGATTATCTCCCTGCTGCCCGTTGAGTTGATTTTGCAGGCTGGCAGTAGCGAAAGTTTTGTCATGATCTACGCGCTGCTCTTCGCCGCCATCATCTGGAACCTGGCAACCTGGTGGCTGGGCCTGCCCGCCTCCTCTTCCCATACGCTGATCGGCTCCATCATCGGTGTCGGCGTCGCCAATGCGGTGATGCATGGCCGCAGCGCCATGAGCGGCGTGAACTGGGGGCAGGCACTCAACATCGGCAATGCGCTGCTCCTCTCGCCCATCGTGGGCTTCGGCTGTGCGGCGCTGCTGCTGCTCATCATGAAGCGGCTGGTGAACAAGCCAGAGCTGTATCAGGCCGCGAAACAGAACGGCGCGCCGCCCCTTTGGATCCGCAGCATGATGGTGCTGACCTGTACCGGCGTCTCCTTCGCCCACGGCTCGAACGATGGGCAGAAAGGCATGGGGCTGATTATGCTGATTTTGGTTGCGGCCCTGCCGGTGACCTACTCCCTTAATCGCGCACTGCCGCAGACTGAAGTGCCGACCATCATCACGCTGGCGCAACAGAGCCAACACCTGCTGTCACGGCAGGGCGCGGCGGCACCGGTTGGCCAGCCACATGACGTACTGGCAACCTATCTGCGTACCAGCGAGCGCAATGCCCAGGTGCTGCCTGCGCTGGCGCAGATCGCTGGCAACCTCGGCACTACGCTGTCCCACTATGGCACCCTGCAGGCTATCCCGGAGGAACAGATCACCACCGTGCGCAATGAGATGTATCTGGCGGCAGGCACCATCAAACGCCTGCAGGCTGACCCCTCGCTGACCCTGCCGGCGGCCACGCAGCAGACCTTGCAGTCGCTGAAAAAGGCGCTGGACGCCTCCACCCAATTCATCCCCTCCTGGGTCAAGGTAGCCGTCGCGATTGCGCTGGGCCTCGGCACCATGGTCGGCTGGCGCCGGATCGTCTCCACGCTGGGTGAGAAGATCGGCAAAAACCCGCTCAACTATGCGCAAGGCGTCAGCGCCCAGCTGGTTGCCATGGGCACCATCGGCGCGGCGGATGCCTTCGGAATGCCGGTTTCCACCACCCATGTTCTCTCATCAGGCATTGCCGGCACGATGGCGGCCAACCGCAGCGGCTTACAGATGGCGACCCTGCGTAACATGGTGCTGGCCTGGGTGCTGACCTTGCCCGCTGCCG
This sequence comes from Nissabacter sp. SGAir0207, assembly GCF_005491205.1. Classification (NCBI taxonomy): domain Bacteria; kingdom Pseudomonadati; phylum Pseudomonadota; class Gammaproteobacteria; order Enterobacterales; family Yersiniaceae; genus Nissabacter; species Nissabacter sp. SGAir0207. The sequence goes on along the minus strand of NZ_CP028040.1, from coordinate 13,407 downwards.
CACTGCTCTCTGCTGGACTCTATTGGCTTTTGATTTCACTGTAATTTTGGTTTTTGACAGGGATACTGAACGATGTCTACCCATGAAATTAATTACAACGACATGTTTGATACACGTCTTTTGCAGGAGTTCTATGACAGCTATGACGAGTCGCTGGAGCTGGAACTCGAGGAGAGCCGCCTGGATGCGAGTGGCTCACCCGAGGAGAAAGCCTGGCGTCGCCGTTACTTCTGTGAACTCCTGCACTTGCAGGGAGAGCTGGTTAAATTACAGAACTGGGTGGTGCGTACCGGCCACCGTCTGGTGGTCATTTTTGAGGGGCGCGACGCGGCTGGCAAGGGCGGCGTGATCAAGCGCATCATGCAGCGGCTGAACCCGCGTTACTGCCGGGTGGCCGCGCTGCCAGCACCCAATGAGCGTGAGCGCTCGCAGTGGTATTTCCAGCGCTATGTGTCGCACCTGCCTTCCGCAGGCGAGATCGTGCTGTTCGACCGTAGCTGGTATAACCGCGCGGGCGTGGAAAAGGTAATGGGCTTCTGCACGGACAAAGAGTACGAGGAGTTTTTCCACAGCACGCCGGAGTTTGAGCGCATGTTGGTGCGCAGCGGCATCCAGATCGTCAAATACTGGATCTCGATCACCGATGAGGAGCAGGAGACGCGCTTTTTGAGCCGTATCCACGACCCGCTCAAGCAGTGGAAACTCAGCCCAATGGATCTGGAGAGCCGCCGCCGCTGGGAGGATTACACCGTCGCCAAAGAGGTGATGCTCGAGCGCACCAATATTGAGGAGGCGCGGTGGTGGGTGGTGAAGGGCGTGGATAAAAGGAAAGCGCGCCTCAACTGCATCTCACACCTGTTGCAGCAGGTGCCCTATGAGGCGGAGGAGGGTGATCGCATCACGCTGCCCTCCCGCATCCATCATGACGATTACGCCCGCCATCCGGTGCCGGAGAATATGATTGTGCCGGATCACTATTGAGGGCGTGACGGCCGCGATATTCAGGCCAGTGTAAGCTGGCCATAAAATCAGTGGGGAAGGCTTGTTGTCTTTCTTAACCCGCCCTTAAGTCCCAGTAACTATTAAGTTTTCCTGATTATCGTATGATTTTTTGTGCTGCCAAACCGGCTGCATACGATAAACAGGAGAATACCATGAGCACATCGCTGTTCAGCAAAACCCCCACGATCACACTCCTCGACAACCGAGGCCTGACCGTGCGCAACATCGCATACCACCGTCACCCGTGAGTACATCACCCTCCATCGGTACGATGCCGGTGGCTTTTTGGCGCGTAGCGCCGATCCGCGTCTGCATTGATGCTGATTTGGCGAACTTCAGCTACCTCACCGATCTGGCTGGCCCGTCTTGCGCACCGTCAGCGCAGATTCCGGCACCATCGTGGTACTGAACGACGCGGCAGGACGGCCATGTATCGCGGTCAGCAATATTCGCACCGCGGACGATGGTACAGAAGAGAGAAGCCGGGCGGTAACCCGTACCGGACGCAACCCTGCCGGGACGTCCCTTGAGCATTACGGAGCAGGTTATCATGAAGTCGCTGAGCTGGTCGGCCGCCGGACAGAAGCTGCGCGAGAAGTATTTTACAGCTATGGCGATCTCACCGGTAGCTGCGGACTGGAGCTGGATGGCGACGGGAAGGTCATCAGTACGGAAGCGTACTACCCGTACGGTGGCACGGCGGTATGGGCGGCGCGTAGCGCGGTGGAGGCGAACGACAAAAATAGACGTTACTCCGGCAAAGAGCGCGACGCGACGGGGCTTTACTAATACGGTTACCGTTACTACCAACCTTGGGTGGGGCGCTGGCTCTCCGCAGACCCGGCGGGTACAGTGGACGGACAGAACCTGTTCAGGATGGTCAGGAATAATCCAACCACGCTACAAGATATTGATGGGCGGATGCCTGTTAATTCAAAAGAGAGGGGACGTGCCGATATACTGCGAACCTGGGATTTCTCACATTTCACTATGCCGGAAGGTTTTGAACCTGAAATATGGAATCCTCTGCAATTAACAGATTACGGGGTGCTGATATAGAGTATTTTTATAGCGGTAACGTTGGGCGGCTAATATCTCGTGGGTAAGATATTAGCGCCCATACTCTCTTTGCGTTCTATTTGGGAGTTGCTGGCTCTGGAACTCCCTGAGTCTTTACAACGCACAGCGGACTGGCTGGCAACTATCGCCCCAGAGCCGAAATTTGCGCTGATGGCGAGTCGGGGAAATTTAATACAGCTAGGGGTTGTAAGGCACAAATTCCGGCAGTGAAGAGAACAGATCTTCCCCCGCATGGGTGAACACCTCATATCCCCCTGCTACCAGCAGAAACAAAAACAGCGCGCTTGCAATCGTATATTTAGTAGACATCCTATCCCAATATAATCCAAATAATTCAAACTATTAAATAGCGCGCCATACTAGCAGAAAAAAACAGCAGCGCAAAACGGCGGGCCTGAGTGGGCTATTGTCAGAGAAGGGCATCCGGCCCTCCTGCTCAGCGATAACGCGCGATCGTCGCAATGATAAGCGCGGTGATCTCCTCCAACCCCGCCTGCTGGCTGATGTCGCCGCAGACCACGGCGTTGGAGATGCTGTCCGCGGCACCGAGCAGCCCCCACATCGCCGCCAGCGGCAGGCCCGGCGGCGCGACATCTGTGGCAAACCAGCCACGGAACTTCGCGATAAAATCCAGTTGGTATTGGCGCTTCACCTCCGCCAGTTCTGGCGTGCTGTCCAGCGCCGAGAGCACATCCGGGATTTCGCGCCCTTGGCTCAGCACGCAGTTCACATAGCTGGACGCGACCACCGCTGCCTTCTCCGCCACGCTGTCACCGGCGGCCGCCATCGCCGCATCGATAATCGCGTTCTGCCGTATATCAAAATCCTCATACAGCGCGGCCAGCAAGCCGTGGCGGGTGGTGAAGTGATCGTAAACCACCGGCTTGCTGACGCCCGCCTCCTCAGCCAGCCGCCCCAATGCCAGCGCATCGGTGCCGCCCTGACGCACCAACTCCCAAGCGACGTTAAGCAGTTGTTGCCGCCGCGCCTGACGGGGCATACGTTGGCGTGGGGTATGGGTCATGCGGGTTCCTTTGTGTTAAATAGCTGGCGGCCAAGGTTATGCGCCAGCCGGTAATGTGCGTCCGGGAAGTGCTCATCAGAAGGGAGCAGCAACTCACTGGTCATGACCGGGGCACCGCAGTAATCAAAAATACCGTGGTCAATTTGGGTACGCATACTGCTGAAATAGCCATGCCGCACATAGGTGCGCGGGCTAGCCGCCCCCAGCGCCAGCAGGTGCACCTGCAGGTGGCCGAGTTTGCCGGTTACCCTGTCGCCATCCTCGTAGTAGGCCCAATCCTGCGTGAATACCCGATCGATCCAGCCCTTGAGCTGGGCCGGGAATGACCACCAGTAGATTGGGTAGACCAGCACCAGCGCATTGGCACGATCCAGCCGCGCCTGCTCCGCCACCACATCCGCGGGCAGGGCAGCGCGCTGGCTGAACTGCGCATAGTCAGCCTGATTGAAGCGCGGGTCAAATTGCTCGTCGGCCAGATTGATCTGTTCAACGCTATGGATACCACCCGCCTGAATGCCGCTGGCGACGTGTGCCGCCACCGCCTGGGTATGCGAATTGCCATCAGGGTGGGCTGAAACAATCAGTGCATGCATGGGGCTAACCTCCGTCAAAGAATACCTACTTATAGTAGGTTACTTTTAGTAGGTTTCAAGCAAAAATAAGATGAAAGATCTTCTGCAGCGCAAGGGATGAAAAGAGTTTATGGTTAAGTGCCTAACCAAAAAGGAGTTTAACCTGATGAAATTTGCGGCCCTCTCTGACATACACGGGAACGTCTCCGCGCTTAATGCAGTGTTGCAGGATATCGCAGGGCAGGGCGTGGACTTTACCGTCAATCTTGGGGACATTGTCTCCGGTGGCCTCTTTCCGGCGGAGACGGCGGAGCGACTATTGCCCCTCAATTTTCCCACCATCAAAGGTAACCATGAACGGCAACTGCTTGAGATGCCCTTCGATAAGATGGGGTTGTCTGACCAACACGCCTTCCAACAGTTGCAGCCGGCACACTGGGAGTGGCTGCGCGCCCTGCCAGCGGAACTGACCCTGCATGATGAAATCGTGATGGTGCATGGTGTCCCCGGCAATGACACCACCTATCTGCTTGAGGAGGTATCAGCATCCTCCGTCAGACCATCTTCTGTTACGCGCGTCAGTGACTATGTGAAACACCTGGACGCCACACTTATCCTGTGCGGCCATACCCACATTCCCCGTCTCCTTGAACTGAACTCAGGCTGTGTAATCGTCAACCCCGGCAGCGTCGGTCTGCAAGCCTATGATGACGATCGCCCCTTCTACCATAAAATGGAGAGCGGCTCCCCCCATGCCCGCTATGCCTTGCTCGAAAAACGCCACGGCAAGTGGGCGGTGGAGTTCAGAAAGGTCAGCTATGACTGGGAAGAGGCGGCGAACGCAGCACGGAATAACCAGCGCCCCGACTGGGTTAACGCACTCAGGACAGGCAGGATGGGGTAAGCGCTTTTAGTTACAGCATACTAAAAGCTGAATGCCTTGGCTTAGGGGTGCCCATCCCACCGGTGATTAAGGGTAGAGATGATCAATCGTCCCCTTACTAGCTGACCCCATTGGCCGCGTTGCGAGCGGTGAACCGACATGCTGACAGGGCCACCAGCGCCAACAACAGCACTGACAGGCCCAGCACGCTCTGGCTGACGCCAAAACCCGCGCTGACCCCGGCCGCCAGTGTTGCCGCACTGCCAATCTGCAAGAAGCCTACCAGCCCGGATGCCGTGGCGGCGTGCCCGTGCTCGCCGCTGATGGCGCCGGACACCGCCAGCGAAAGGCTGGAGCCGTTGGCAAAACTGACCAGACACATCGGCAAGAGCGTGCCCAGTACGCTACTCGCGCCAGAGAGAAAGTTGGCCGCAAAGGCCAGCCCGCCGAGCACAAAACAGAGGATGCCAGCCGCGACAATATGGTCATACTGCCAGCGAGTAAGTAGCCGTTTGGTCAGCAAGTTGGCGCTGATGATGCCCGCTGTCAGCGGCAGATAGAGCCAGCCGCGCATCTCTTCGCTGATGCCCTGCAAGGCAAACAGGAAAGGTGACTGTGTCAGGTAGATGAACCATGCGCTGTAGATACAGCAGACGATCAGCGCATAACGCCAGAAGGCGCGGTCGGCGAATATCTGCCTGAACCCGGCAAAAGGGGAGACCGCCACGCGCGTCGCTGACGGTCTGGTCTCAGCCATCGCCAGCACCATCACCAGCGTCACTACGCCAAACGCGGCGACAAACAGGAAATCCGCGTGCCAGCCAAAGGCCACGGCCAGATGGCCACCCACGAGCGGCGCGAGGGCCGGCGAGAGCGAAACCAACGGGTAAACCACCGAGTAGACCTTCGCCGACGTGGATTTATCACAAGTATCGGCAATCAACGCGCGCCCAATGACCAGCCCGGCCGCCGCTCCCAGCGCTTCCACCACGCGGCACAGCAAAAACAGCCGGTAGCTCGCCACGGCAGCACACCCCAATGAGCCAGCGACATAGAGCGCGATGCCCACGATCAGCACGGGCTTGCGGCCAATGCGATCTGACAACGGGCCACATCCGAGCTGGCACACCGCCAGCGCCAGCAGGTAGACCGAAATGGTCTGGGACATCTGCGCGGGCGCAATCATAAACTGGCGCGCCATGTCTGGCATGGCGGGGAGGTAGATGTCTGATGCGATCAGCCCAAAGGCGCTGAGCATCGCAACGGTAAGAATAAAAGAGAGCGTTGGCATAGGTGATCCTGCTTAAGTGGGCCTTGAAAAGTGCGGGCATCTTACCCGCCACCGCTTCATGCTAAAATGCACAGCAATGCACGAGTGAGCTGCAAAAATGCAGCAAGGGAAGCCATGAACTGGGATGATGTACGGATTTTTTTGGCGGTGTACCGCGCCGGGACACTACGTGGGGCGGCTGATCACCTCAAGATCGACCAGACCACCGTAGGCCGCCGGCTCACCGCGTTGGAGCAGCAACTCGGCAGCACGCTGTTTTTGCGGACGCGCAGCGGCTGGGTGCTGACCGCGGGTGGGCAGGGCATCGTGGCCACCGCCGAGGAGATTGAGCGGTTGGCCGTCCGTTTTGAGCGCCGCAGCGCTGGCGAGGATGGGCGGATTGAGGGGGAGGTGCATGTCACCACCACTGATGCGCTGGCGATGGATTTCGTGGTACCGGCCATCGAACGTGCCCAGCAGCGCTATCCCGGTATTCGCGTCAACCTGACCACCACGACGCGCCTGCTCGATCTCGGGCGGCGCGAAGCGGATATTGCCATCCGCACCCTGCGGCCGGAGCAGCCAGACCTGATCGTCAGAAAACTGGCGACGTGGGAGGTGGGGCTATTCGCCACGCAAACATACCTCGACGCCTATGGCGAGCCGGATCGCCACAGCGGGTTTGCCGGGCAGCGCATCGCGCTCTACCGGGAGGGCATCACCCAGCATCAGAGTGACCGGCTGGCCGGTGAGCTGCGGCATCACGGGCAAGTGGTGGCGGAGCTGGACTCCAGCCTGATGCTGACGACCTTTATCCGCGCCGGGCTGGCACTGGGTGAACTGCCCGCCTACCTGCCACAGAAGTACCCGGAGCTGATCCGCCTCTGGCCTGAGCGGGCGCGCGCCAAACCCTATGAGGTCTGGTTGGTGATGCATCAGGATCTGGCCCACACCGCCAGGGTCAAGGCGGTGATGGAGACCCTCGCGGAGACCTTCAGCGATCTAAAATTGTGAAATCTCATGCCGGGCATTTCACTTACGCTGCATAAGGCGCGGCCTCGATCCTGTTTCAGGTCGCGCCAGCCAAGGCGTGGCGGTACAAACGGCTTTTCTTCGTTGAAGGTACTGTCATGTTAAAAATGTTGCTGATCGCCATCGTTTTACTCGCTTCGCTTCCCCTCTCGCAGGCCGCCACCGGCTTTCGCCAGATGACGTTACACGACGCCGGGGAGCGCCCTTTGCGCCTCGCCCTGTGGTATCCCACCCGCTCAACGGCCCCACTTCATACGGTGGGGGAGAACGGGGTTTTTTATGGCACGGAGGTTATCGAGCAGGCACCGGCTGACGCCGGGGTGTACCCGTTGGTGTTGCTCTCACATGGTTATGGCGGGAGTTGGCGCAACCTGAGCTGGCTGGCGGCGGCGCTGGCGGAGAGGGGCTATATGGTGGCCGCGCCAGACCACCCCGGCACCACGACGGCCGACCGCTCGCCGGTGGAGGCCGCCCGGCTCTGGCTACGGCCGCATGACCTGACGCGCGTACTGGATACGCTGCTGGCCAAGCCCACGCTGGCCGGGAGGGTGGATCAGGCACGTATTGCCGCCATCGGCCACTCGCTCGGCGGCTGGACGGTGATGGCGCTGGCGGGTGCCCGCTTCTCTCCCGCCGCATTACGGGCTGACTGCCAACGGCCCGTCTCGCGTACGGTCTGCGGCCTGATCCCTGAACTGGGTCTAAATACGCCAGAAGCCGAGAAACAGTTCGCCACGCCACTGGGCGATCCGCGCATCAGGGCCATTGTGTCGTTGGATGGCGGGCTGACGCGCGGCTTCACCGCGGCCGCGCTCAAACAGGTGTCGGTGCCGGTGCTGATTGTGGCTGCCGGCCATAACATCGCTGATCTGCCTGCTCGCGAGGAGTCGGGTCGGCTAGCGGCGCTGTTGCCTGCCGCGTCAACCCGTTACCAACTTCTGCCAGACGCATCGCATTTTAGTTTTATGCAACGCTGCAAAGCCGGGGCTGAAGCAAGGCTTGAGCACGCCGAACCCGGCGAGGGCATCATCTGCCAGGATGGCGGCCAGCGCAGCCGGGAAGCGATCCATCAGGCGGTGGAGCAGTCAGTGGCGGCGTTTTTGGCTCAGGCTCTGGGTGGCACGCCCGTTTTGCGGTAGTCACCGGGGCTGACCCCGCTGATGCGCAGAAACTCCCGGTTAAAGTTGGACTTGGTACGAAAACCTGACTCCAGCATTACTTCCGTCACACTGAGTGGCGTGGTGAGCAGCAGCGCTTGCGCCTTTTCCACGCGATAGCGATTGACCCACTGTGATACGTTGCACCCCTGCACCCGGTTCACCGCACGGGAGATTTTTCTGGCCGGAATGACCGCCTTGCGCGCCAGTCGATCCAGCGTGAGATCCGGGTCGCAGTAGAGCTGCTGCCCGACCAAAAGCTGCGCTATGCGGCGGCATATCTCCTGATCTTCCTCCACCGACGCCGGGCAAACGGCGCTCTCCCCAGCGGAGGGCGACGCTTCTGGCCGCGTGCGGCTGGCCGTCACGATAGCGGCTGCCAGCACCGCCATCAGCAGCAGTTGGCCCAGCGCCACCACCACAGGTGCATGGCGGCCAGTAAACAGCATGAAATCGAGCGCGATCAGCAGATCGACCATTCCCGAAAAGCAGAGGGCAGCGCCTGCCACCAAAACCGCCCGGTGGATGCCGCCGGTCTCACCCAATCGGCTGAGCGTAAAGGCATCCGGCCCGGCGGTGGCGCGACGGATCAGGGCCGCGCCACCGCCCAGCGAGAGCAGGGCGATATAGCTGTCCACGGGGAAAAACCGCACCGGCAGCGCCATCAGCAGTGCGGCAACGGCGGGTGCCAGCGCCAACATGAGCGCGCCGCGCCGCGGGGCGCTGTCCGTGATGATGCTAAAACAGCGCCAGGCCACCACCGGCAGCAGGGAGGCGGCCAGCGGTTGCAGGTAACGCACCGCCGGAAAAGCGTGACTCCAGCGCAGCCCTACCAGCAGCACCATCAGCAGGCACGCAAGGATAAAACAGACCGCGGGCCGCAGCGCCGGGCCACGCTTTATTAAGGTCAATAACATCAGCAGCAGCATAATGGCCGTGACAAACGGCAGGGGAATGGCGGGCATAGGCTATATCCTGATGCTGGATAAATAAAATTGAAGCATGGCACTCCCTCTCTATGGTTTCAGCCTACTCCGCAGAGTGGCTGAAGGGATTTCTGCCACTCACGCAATTCGTTAACCGCCATTAAAACCGCTTTCGAACCCTCTTATCTGGCGGTTTTTTTATTGACTCGCTACCTTATGCCAATCATCATAATGAAAACAGTTCCATAAAGATCAATGGTTTCATGAAGAAATTAATTTATACGCCAAAGCGCGGCATTCTGGCCGGTGAAGAGTACGTCCCGCACCTGTATGAAGATGGGTTTTACGTGGTCAGCGAAACCCGGTTCGCCAAAGATTATGTGAAAGTCAGGACGCTGAATGAGGTCTATGAGTGCTATAAGCGTGGTTTTAAAATAAGGATGAGCCACCAGCAAGGCAATCCCAGCCTTATTTCGCCCGGTTCAATTAGGGAAGTGTAAGTGGGTTGGTCTTATAAAGACACCTGCGCTGTTTAGGTATAGTTGATTATTCCAGACGTCATTTTCTGAGATCACGATAGGCAAGGTTAATTCCACTGACAGGAGGTTATGGCATGAAAAAGGAGAGTGAATTTGAACGCCGGAAAAACCGCGCCATCGCCATCATGGCGGCAAAGGGCATGAGCAAAAGCCACTATGCCCCGCCCGGCCTGATGTTTTTATGGCGAGCCGGATGCCAGATCCCGCCCCCGCCTTTCGCCCGCTTCTGGATCAACCTGCTGACATTTGCCGCCTTCTATGCCCCACTTTTTGGTGTGATCATGTGGCTGATGGTTTGGAACAAGCAGGGAACCAGCCCACTGTTTGCCTGCACGCTGTCGCTGGCCGCCGGGCTGGTTTTTGGCCTGTTTATGGCCGCGTTCCACCTGTGGCGCCGAAAAGCCAACAACCTTCCCGACTGGGAGCAGTTGTAAGGAGAATGCGATGAGGGAAAGGGCGCTCGCCATCATGGCGACAAAGGACATGAAGGATTCGTTTGGGAAAAAGTAAATACCGTAGGTTAGGGTTAAAATTAACCCCTAAACCTCAAAGGATTTTGGGAAGATCCTTTGAGGTTGAACAGGTTGCTCACCAATTACCGTAAGGGTATTTTTTACCTTTGATAAAATCTTCAGTATCTTTTCCGTACTCATAGCCGTTAGAAAACCGCGTTATTCCCTTGCAAATACCTAATTTATCCCCTGATACGGTTTTCAGAACCGACGGTGTGACACGATAATTAGGCTCAGAACCACTTCCCTGTAACCAGACGGCTACTTTCCCCTCCGGAGCCAGACCAATTTGCACTCTGTCGTAATACGCAGTTTCTCCCCGATAGTCCTTGTACTCACTCGGCCTGAGCATTTTCTCCAGTACGGGTTTAGGGATAGTCAGTATAGTCTCATACACTTTTTTATCGATAATCGAGTCCCAGCAAAAAATAATATGTCTGGGAGGCCGTTCAACGTGATTCCAGTAGCCGCCAGGCGCACGGTCTCTGTCGTTCCACTCACCGATAACTTCAGGCAGGTCGGGCGTACTGTTCAGCGTGTTAAAACGGTAGTCCTTTCCATCAGCGTCAAGAATAGCGGCGAACGTCACCACTGCAGGCAACGCTTTGGGTGTGAAAAAGTTAAAGGTCCACTCTGTCGGCTCATCATTTTGAGCGGTGGTGCTGGCCGATGATTTTCCCTGACATGCCGTTAATGCCAGCAGCGGAAGCAGACAGGCTATGCGGATTATTTCCATAATTTATTCCCCTCCATATCGTAAACTGTGCGCTGCCAGCGCTCGTCCGGCCGGTTGGTAAATATCACCTGACCGCACCACGCCATTTCAGTTAGCCGGGCAGTGGATATATTTTTTGGCAGCGTCAAAATTTTTCACAGGGTAGTTGCCTACCAATTACCGTAAGGATATTTTTTCCCTTTGATAAAATCTTCAGTATCTTTTCCGTACTCATAGCCGTTAGAAAACCGTGTTATTCCTTTGCAAACACCTAATTTATCCCCTGATACGGTTTTCAGGACTGACGGTGTGACACGATAATTAGGCTCAGAACCACTCCCTTGTAACCAGACGGCTACTTTCCCCTCCGGAGCCAGACCAATTTGCACTCTGTCGTAATACGCAGTTCCTCCCCGATAATCCTTATACTCACTCGGCCTGAGCATTTTCTCCAGTACGGGTTTAGGAATAGTCAGTAGGGTCTCATACACTCTTTTATCGATAATCGAGTCCCAGCAAAAAATAATATGTCTGGGAGGCCGTTCAACGTGATTCCAGTAGCCGCCAGACACACGGTCTCTGTCGTTCCACTCGCCGATAATGTCAGGTATAGCAGATGTACGGTTCAGGGTATTAAACTCATAAACTTTGCCATCTGCATCCTGAACAACAGCGAACGTCACCACTGCTGGCAACGCTTCAGGTGTGAAAAAATCAAAGGTCCACTCTGTCGGCACACCACTTTGAGTGGCGGTGCTGGCCGATGATTTTCCCTGACATGCCGCCAATGCCAGCAGCGGAAGCAGACAGGCCACACGCATTATTTCCATAATTTATTCCCCTCCATATCGTAAACTGTGCGCTGCCAGCGCTCGTCCGGCCGGTTGGTGAACGTCACCAGCTTCGCTGGTTTGACTGCACCGCGAACCATACCTTGACCGTCCCGCACCACGCCGTTCCAGTTGGCTGAGCAGTGGATATATTTTTCGGCCAGCATCAGGATCTCTGACAGGGTAAAGCCAGGGGCAGACTTACCACTTCTTATGGCGCGACCCATTACGATCGCTTTTTCACACAGGCTGTTCAGTTCTGGCCTAAGTGAGAGGTTGTCATCTTTAGGTAAAATAGGAGCAAACACCACTCCGGCATCCTGTGCCGCATCGAGCATTACCCGCAACACCACCTTCGACCAGTCATTGCGCGTCGGGCGGTCGATAACTAGAGCGGCACCGCTGCGTTTCTGAAGCATTCCATAACGGTCTGCTGGCATTCTGTCGTCATGCCAGGTATCGACATTCACCTCCACCGCATTCAGCAACGGTGCTATCACCGGATAACCGTCCATCGCGGTAAGCTGCGCACAGGTCTGCCGGTAAATCCGCGTTTCCGTGTCCGGGGTGGAAAGGGGGACGGTTTCAAACTCCGGTCGGGTAAGGAAGTAGGCTTCGTGCTCGTCAGGGTTGTAGCCGCCGCCAATGTCGGAGTGCGCACCGGGCAGCGCCAGTTCCGGCCACGCTGGTTTCACGCTGTTCAGTGCGAAGTTAAACCGACACTCGTGCTGCGCGGTGATGTGGAATACCTTCTCCGCTACGCCCGGACGCAGCACGATATTCACGTCCCCGGTATCGGCGCTGTGGGGGTTGAGGCCGTTAACCGGTGTCCCGATGGCGGCTACGGTATCGAATATCCCCAGAAAGCGGGTTTTACCCCCGGGCGTCCCGGAAAACTCAGTGCCAGCCAGCCCGGCCTTGATCGCCGATACAATAGCGCGATCCTGACTGAACACCCGGTTGGCAAAGTGCCGTGCTGCAGCAGCTCCGCGGCTGAAGCCGAAAATATCAAACTGCAGTTCTTTGATGATGCAGGCGCGGGCATCGGCGTGTCTGCTGAGATATCCCTGAATACCCGCAGCTAGTGCCGCCACAGCCTTATCCGTTTTTCTCACCACGCCGGTATCGCCCCGGCCGGTACCCATCCCGTAAGTACTGTCGCCAGCCCCGATTTCCGTACCGATACCTTCGATATAAATAGCGTATTGGCCTGCTCCAGTATCGGGTTTTATTTCTGGGTTATAAAGCGTATGGAGCCAGTGCACGTTACTGTAATAGCCGATATAGCTGCCGGCGGCGATGCCACTGACTCCGTGATTTATGCGGATACACTGCTCTAATGCAGATACAGCATCAGTATCTTTCATCCCGTAATGTTCACCGGAACAGGCGGCCTGACGGTCACTGCTGTTATTCGCGTTGTTGCCGGTGCCATCAAAGAACACGCCGATGGTCAGTGTGATTTGCCGTTTCTTCTTCGCGGCTTGTGCACGCTGCTCAGGTTCTGACTGCTGTGCTTTTTTCTTCGCAGCCGCTGCCCGCTCCGCTACGCGACCGGCGTTGCAGTCACTGTCATAGGTATGCGAGAGAACAGACGGAATAAACCGGGCGCGACAGGGGCAGGAGCTGTAGCTGTCCAGCGAACCCGCCCACTCTTTCAGTTCTCCGCCGACCTGGTAGGTATCCCCCATACCGCCGCAGACGCGGAACCGCCCTTCATGCTTCCCACAGGTCACCGGGTCACCCTCCCTGACCTGCTGCCTCACAATGCCGCCTATTTCGTAGGTGTCGTCAGACGCACCGGCAAGAATGCGCCCACCGCAGGTAGTTTTATCCAGGTGATACAAGAAAAATCCCGTCGCCAT